>CALMSE010000084.1 GCA_937872275.1 uncultured Leucobacter sp.
CGGCGCCGCCCTCTGCGCCGTCGCCGCCGCGGGCGCCCTGCTCGCGACCCGGCGGTGGCGCGACGCGGTCGCGCTCCTCACGGCGATGCTGATCGGGGTGATCCTCTCCGAGACCGCGAAGGCGCTCGTCGCGAGGCCCAGGCCCCTGGACGCGCTGCTCGATCCGCCGGGCTTCTCCTACCCCTCGGGACACTCGATGGGGGCGGCGGCCCTCGCGGTGTCGCTCGCGCTCGCGGCCTCCGCGGCCCGGCCCGGCCTGCGCCGAGCCGTCTGGGCCGCCGCCGTGCTGTGGATCCTGCTCATGATGTGGAGCCGCACCGCTGTGCAGGTGCACTGGCTGAGCGACACCGTCGCGGGAGCGGCGCTCGGCGTCTCGGCCGCGCTGGCGGCCCGGGCCCTCTGGAGCCTGCTGCCGACGCGGGCGCTTCCTCCCGCCGGCGCGGTCGCCTAGCCTCTACTGCCGCCGCTTGCCCCTGAACCACGGGAAGAGCGACCCCGCGATGAAGCCGATCGCGAGCAGGGCGATGAGCCAGATCCAGCCGGGCAGCGCGAGCTGCAGACCGAAGAGGTTGAGGGTGGTGGTGCCGGAGTTCAGCACGGCGAAGACCACGGCGAGCACCACCAGGATGAGCGCGATGGTGATCTTGACCGCGGAGAAGCCGCTCTTCTTCTCGTGCGCTGAATCCGACATCGTGTCTCCCTCGTCGAAGGCCTCCTCGATCCGCGCCGTCGCGGCCGATGCCGCCGAGTCTACCCGCCGCCGGTCGCGGCGGCGGCTCGCGCCGCCTGGCCGCTGCACACGATTTTCGCCGGAGCACACGGGGTATTCGAGAAATTTCGTGCGTTCCGGTGAAGACCGTGTGGTTCGGGCGCGGGGGCGGCCGGCAGCGAGGCGGCCGGCAGCGAGGGGGCCGGCAGCGAGCGCAGGGGCCCGCGGCGAGCGCAGGGGGCCGCGGCGAGGCGGATGGCGGAGGCCCCGCGTAGACTCTGCGCATGAGACTCCCCGGGCCGGTCACGCTGAGCGACGGGCTCGTCGCCGAGATCGAGGAGGACCGCTGGGTGCCGGGCTCCATCGTGCTCACGGTGGACGGCACCCCGCAGTCCCACGTCAACCTGCGCGACCCGGGCGACCTGTTCTTCGAGTACGTCCGGCGGATCGGGCACGTCATCGACCTGTTCCGCCCTCCGGGGGCACCGATCTCGGCGCTGCACCTCGGCGGCGGCGCCTTCACCCTGCCCCGCTACATCGAGGCGACCCGGCCCGGCAGTCTCCAGCAGGTGGTCGAACTCGAGAGCGCGCTCGTCGACCTCGTGCGCGAGGCCGCCCCGCTGCCCAGGCGCGCGAGCATCCGCGTGCGGCACGGCGACGCCCGCGCGGTGCTCGGCCGCCTGCCCGCCGGCATGACGGGCGCCATGGACCTCGCGGTCGTCGACGTCTTCGCCGGATCCCGCACGCCCGCGCACGTGTCGAGCCTCGAGTTCTACGGGCTGATCCGCCCCCTCCTGACCTCCGACGGCCTCGTCGTCGCGAACGCCACCGACGGCGCCGGTCAGTCCTTCGCCCGCGGCCAGGCGGCGACCCTCCGCTCCGTCTTCGGCACGGTCGCGGTGGTCGGCGAGCCGCAGACGCTCAAGGGTCGCCGCTTCGGCAACGTGGTGCTGCTCGCCTCGGCGTCGGACGCCGCCGCCGACCTCGACTGGCTGCCGCGGCTCCTCGCCGGCGGCCCCCATCCCGCCCGCATGCTCGCGGGTCGAGAGCTCGACGAGTGGATCGCCGGCGCGTCGCCCGTGGCCGACGCCGACGCCGAGGCGAGCCCCCTTCCGCCCCGGGAGCTCTTCGACCGTGGCTGAGCTCGAACGGGTGCGCCTCTGGGCGGAGGCGCTGATCCGCATGCACCTCGATCCGCTCCCCGGCGACGGGTGGTCGTTCGGCTTCGACCGCGCGAAGCGGCGGGCTGGCCTCTGCAACTACACGGACCGGCGCATCACGGTGTCGCGCCACCTCGCAGAGAAGTTCGACGACGACGAGATCCACCAGATCCTGCTGCACGAGGTCGCCCACGCCATGGCCGGGGCGGAGGCCGGGCACGGGCCGGCGTGGCGGCGGATCGCCGCCGAGATCGGCTACGTCGGCGGGCGCACCCACGACGGCGAGATCGCGCACGAGCTGGCGCCGTGGGTCGGCGAATGCCCCTCCGGCCACGAGCACGTGCGCTTCCGCCGCCCCGCCCGCGAGACCTCGTGCGGCCGCTGCTCGAGCCGCTTCAGCCGCGCGCACCTCATCGCGTGGCGCAGGCGCTGAGGATCGCGCGTCGAGAGGTCCGCCTCGCGGCCGGGGCCCCGATGCGCTAGGAGAAGTCGGTGATCACCACGCGGTTCACGCGGGGATCCTTCAGCTTCTCGTAGCCCTCGTTCACCTCGCCGAGCGAGATCTCGGCCGAGACGAGGTCGTCCAGGTTCAATCGCCCGTCGAGGTACAGGTCGGCGAGCACCGCGATGTCGCGCTTCGGCACGCCCGACCCCATGAACACGCCCTGGATCGCCTTGCGGTCGAAGATGTTCGGCAGGCTCTCGAGCTCGAACGTGCTGCTGCCCATGCCGATCTGGTAGAGCGTGCCGCCCCGGTCGAGCATGTCGTAGCCCTGGCGCGCCGTCGCCGCGATGCCGACGATGTCGAACGCGTACCTGACGCCGAAGCCCCCGGTGAGCGCTTTGACTGCGACCACCGGCTCGGTCTCGCCCGAGTTGACGACGTGGGTCGCGCCGAACCTCTGGGCGGTCTCGAGCGTCGCCTCGTTCAGATCGATCACGATGATCTGGGCGGCGCCCGCGAGCACCGCGCCGCTGATGGCGTTCAAGCCGACACCGCCGGCACCGATGATCGCGACCGACTCGCCGCGCTCCACCCGGGCGGCGTTGAGCACCGCGCCCGTGCCGGTGATGACGCCGCAGCCGAGCACGGCGGCCTGGGGGAACGGCATCTCCTCGGGGAGCTTCACGAGCATGTTCTCGTGCACGAGCGCCCGCTGGGCGAAGCCGCCGATGCCCATCCCCTGATCGAGCGGCCGGCCCTCGGCGTCCCGGATGCGGGCCTCCTCGCCCGCGCCGCGGAAGACCTCGCCCGGGTTGCGGCACAGACCCACATCCCCCGAGAGGCAGCGCCGGCACTTGCCGCAGAACGGCACCAGGCAGCCCGCGACGTGATCGCCCACCGCGAGCGTCGTGACGTTGGGGCCGACCCCGGCGACGACGCCGGCGATCTCGTGCCCGAGCACCGAGGGCGGCGGGTGGTTCACCTCTCGCCGCATCTCCATGAAGTCGCTGCCGCAGAGACCCGAGGCCTTGACCTCGACGAGCACCTCGCTCCCCCGCGGTGCGGCGAGCGAGACCTCTTCCTCGACCCAGCCCGCACCGAGCTCGCGGACGACCATTGCCTTCATTGCCATCCCTCTTCGGACTGCGAACGATATCCGCCCACCATCATAGGTCGTCGGCGGCGGGTCTCACGACGAGGGCCGTCGGCTCTGGGTGCGCATGATCTCGTGCAGCAGCTCGAAGTCGCCGCCCGGAACCGCGGCGTAGTAGTGGGGTGCCAGGTGATCGCGCGCCTCCGGCTCGATCGCCCCGTCTCGGTAGCCGCGGTAGACGCCCCCCGCGCGCCTGATGATGAAGGCGCCCGCCGCGACGTCCCACGGATGGGTCTCGAAGGAGACGGTGGCGTCGATCCATCCCGCCGCGATCCAGGCGAGGGCGATGCAGGTGCTGCCGAGGCCGCGCAGCTGCGCGAAGCTCTTCGTCGCCCGGGCGAACTGCTCGAGGGCGAGCTCCGGCTCGTGCACGAGGTCGCGCGGCAGCGGGAAGTTCAGCGCGACGGTCGCCAGCGCCGGGTCGGTGTACCCCCAGCTGCGGAGGGGCCGCTCCTCCCCCCGGCTCCTCTCCGCGAGGAAGGCCCCGCGGTCGTCGGCCCAGAACAGCTGCTCGTTCGCCGGGTCGTGGATCACACCCGCGACCATCTCCCCGTCGCGCGCGACCCCGATGCTCACCGCCCACATGGCGATGCCCCGGGCGAAGTTCGAGGTGCCGTCGATGGGGTCGACATACCAGGTGAGGGATCCCGTCCCCTCGCTCGTGCCCGCCTCCTCGCCGACGATGGTCGAGTCGGGGAAGCTCTCGAGGATCACCCTGCGGATGCGCTCCTCGCAGGCCCGGTCGTACGCCGTGACCAGGTCGTGCATGTCGGTCTTGCGGTCGATGCGGAGCCCGCGCGACCGGAACCCCTCGAGCGCGAGCGCGCCGGCCTCGCGGGCCGCACGGATCGCCACGGCGGTGACACGATGCGCGTCCTGCGCGTCGCGGGTCTCGGGACTCGGCACGGATCCGCCTCTCGCTCGGGCGCCTGCGCCCTCGGGGCGCGCGCACCACCCAGCGTACAAAGCCCGGCGTCGGGTCGCCCTGATTTGCCGGGTATATCGAAGAGAGTAAAATTGCTCGTTGGTGTGCCCCCAGATCTCTGGGAAGCCGGAACGGAAGTTTGGTGCGATGACAGTGAAGGTGGCCCTCGCGGGTATCGGGAATTGCGTGAGCTCGCTCGTCCAGGGAGTCGAATACTACCGGGGGGCGTCCGACGACGAACAGGTTCCCGGGCTGATGCACGTGCGCCTCGGCGGCTACCACGTCTCCGACCTCGAATTCGTAGCCGCCTTCGAGGTCGACGCGGACAAGGTCGGCACGGACCTCTCGGACGCCATCTGGGCCGGTCACAACAACACGATCAAGTTCTCGGACGTGCCGGCGCTCGGCGTCGAGGTGCAGCGCGGCCCCACGCTCGACGGCCTCGGCGAGTACTACCGCGACGAGGTCGAGGAGTCGCCGCTCCCGCCCGTCGACGTCGCGCAGGTGCTGCGCGACACCGGCGCCGACGTGCTCGCCTGCTACCTGCCCGTGGGCAGCGAGGAGGCCGTGAAGTTCTATGCGCAGGCCGCGCTCGACGCGGGCGTGGCGTTCGTCAACGCCGTCCCGGTGTTCGTGGCGAGCGACCCCGCGTGGGCCGCGAAGTTCGTCGCGGCGGGCCTGCCGATCGTCGGCGACGACATCAAGAGCCAGGTCGGCGCGACCATCACGCACCGCGTGCTGGCGCACCTCATGGAGAGCCGCGGCATCGCGCTCGACCACACCTACCAGCTCAACGTCGGCGGCAACATGGACTTCAAGAACATGCTCGAGCGCAGCCGCCTCAAGTCGAAGAAGATCTCGAAGACCCAGGCCGTCACCTCGAACATCTCGGCGAACCTCGACGAGGGCGACGTGCACATCGGCCCGAGCGACCACGTGCCCTGGCTCGAGGACCGCAAGTTCGCGTTCGTGCGCCTCGAGGGCCGCGGCTTCGGGGACGTGCCGATGAGCCTCGAGTACAAGCTCGAGGTGTGGGACTCGCCGAACTCGGCGGGCACGATGATCGACGCGATCCGCAGCGCGAAGGTGGCGAAGGATCTCGGCCAGTCCGGCCCCGTCGAGGCCGCCTCCGCCTACTTCATGAAGTCGCCGCCGGTGCAGAAGCCCGACCACATCGCGCGCGAGGAGCTCGAGGCCTTCCTCGGCGAGGCGCGCTAGCAGCCGACGGAGGCGAGGGCCTGCCGCAGCAGCCTGCCGCGGCCGCCGGCGAGCTCGGCGAGCGTGCCCGCGGCGAGCGCCTCGTCGGGCGTCATCCACGTCACCTCGAGGGCGTCCTGGCGGGGGCTGCACGAGCCCGTGACCGGCACCACGTAGACGAGGGAGACCGCGTGCTGCCGCTCGTCGACGTAGGGCGACACTCCGGGGAGCGGGAAGAACTCGGCGACCTGCGCCGGCACCGGCGAGGCGGGGATCAGGGGGAACGCCATCGGGCCGAGGTCGTTCTCGAGGTGGCGGAACAGGGCGTCGCGCAGCGTCTCCCCGTAGCGCACCCGGCCCGCGACGAGCGCGCGCGTCATCACGCCGTCGGGCGTCGAGCGCAGCAGCAGCCCGACCTCGGTGACCCGGCCCTGCCCGTCGACCCGCACCGGCACCGCCTCGACGTAGACGATCGGCAGTCGGGCGCGCACGAAGGCGAGTTCGTCGTCGCTCAGCCAGCCGGAATCCGCTCCGGCCGGCGGCAGATCCTCCGGGTCGGTCGGCAGATCGTCGGGGTCGGGCAATTCGGCGGTGTCGATGGCCATGCGCCTATTCTCCCCCACGCGGCGCCACTGCGGCGGCGGTGAGGCGGAGCCCCGGCGCGGCGAGGGCGGGGCCGATCGCCTCGTCTACTTCCCGAGGCGGCGCTGCCGGCGCGAGTAGTCGCGCAGCGCGCGCAGCAGGTCGACCTCGCGCAGGTCGGGGTACAGCGCCTCGACGACGTAGAACTCGCTGTAGGCCGACTGCCAGATCATGAAGTCGGAGAGCCGCTGCTCGCCCGAGGTGCGGATCACGAGATCGGGGTCGGCCTGGCCCCGGGTCCACAGGTGCTCGCCGATGGTCTCGGGGGTCAGCCGCTCGGCGAGGGTGTCGATGGTGCCGCCCGCGGCCTGATGCTCGGCGATGATGCTGCGCATCGCGGCGGTGATCTCGCTGCGGCCGCCGTAGCCGACGGCGAGGTTCACGTGCATGCCCTCGCGATCCCGCGTCGCCTCCTCCGCCGTCTCGAGCGCCGAGGCGAGCTCGCGCGAGAGCCCCTCGATGCTGCCGACGTGCTTGACCCGCCAGCCCGGGGTGGCGGCCAGGCGGCCTGCGAGCTCGGCGATGATGTCGAAGAGGTCGGAGAGCTCGCCGCCGTCGCGGCCGCTCAGGTTGTCGTTCGAGAGCAGGTAGAGCGTGACCACGTCGATCCCGGCCTCCTCGCACCACACGAGGAACTCGGGGATCTTCCGCGCACCGGCCCGGTGCCCGACGACCGGCCGCACCTGGAGGCGCTGCTTCGCCCAGCGCCGATTTCCGTCGACGATCACCGCGATGTGATGGGGCACCCGGGCAGGGTCGATCTCGCGGCGCAGGCGGCGCTGATACAGGCGGTACAGCAGCCCGGGGCGCGGCGAGGTTCGCTCGGGGTTCACCCTGCGAGTGTATCGGCTGCGGCGGGGCGCGGCAGGGGCGCGGGAGGCCGGGCGAGGCGCCGGGACCGGTGCCCGGGCGATCAGCGCAGGTACACCGGATCCATGACCACGAGGAGGCACGCGGCCCAGTGGCAGAGGAACGCCAGCACGGTGAGCGAGTGGAAGATCTCGTGGAAGCCGAAGACCCCGGGCGCCGGGTTCGGCCGCTTCAGCCCGTACACGACCGCGCCGAAGGTGTAGAGCAGGCCGCCGACGACCACGAGCACGAGCGTCGCCACGTTCGCCTGGGCGATGTCGACGACGTACATCACCGCGGCCCAGCCGAGCCCGATGTAGAGCGGCAGGTAGACCCAGCGCGGGGCGCCGATCCAGAACACCCGGAAGCCGATGCCGAGCAGGGCGCCGCACCAGACGATGATGAGCAGCAGCACGCCCTTGTCGAGCGGGAGCGCGGTGAGGGCGATGGGCGTGTAGGTGCCGGCGATGAGCAGGAAGATGTTGGCGTGGTCGAGGCGGCGGAAGGTCTGCTTGACCTTCGGGCTCCAGTTGAAGCGATGGTAGAGGGCCGAGACGCCGAACAGCAGCATGCTGCTCGCCATGTAGACCGCGGCCGCCCACTTCGCGACGGGGCCGTTCGCGAGCGAGATGAGCACGATGCCCGCGGCGATCGCGATGGGGAAGGTCGCGGCGTGGATCCAGCCGCGCCAGCGCGGCTTGACCTCGGCGGCGCTCGTCTCCCGGCTCTCCTCGGCAGCGTCGAGCAGCGGCAGCGAGAGGCTGTCGGGCTCCGGGAACGGATGGCTGCTGCGCGAGGTCACCACTCAAGTGTATGGAGTGCACAGATACGAATCTGCGCATATGTGGAGATCCACAGCCTCACTCGGCGCCGGAGAGCAGCCCGAGCACGGCCTCGCCGTAGCGTTCGAGCTTCGCCTGCCCGATGCCCGGAACCTCGAGCAGTGCCTCGGGCGTCGCGGGCAGCCGCACGGCGAGCTCGCGCAGCGTCGCGTCGCCGAACACCACGTAGGGGGGCACGCCCTGCTCGCGGGCCTCGCCGAGGCGCCAGGCGCGCAACCGCTCGAAGGTCTCGGTCTGCGCCTCGTCGAGGTCGGCGACCGCGGCGCGCTTCTTCGTCGGCCCGGCCGAGGCCCGCCTCGCGATCACCTCCTCCCGCATCAGCACCTGCGCGTCGCCGCGGAGGATCGCCTTCGCGGGCTCTCCGGGTGCGAGCACGCCCCATTCGCCGCGGGCCTCGAGCGCTCCCGTCGCGAGCAGGTGGCGCGCCACCCCGCGCCACTGCGCCTCCGAGAGGTCGGCCCCGATCCCCCAGGTCGACAGCTCGTCGAGCCTGAGCGACCGCGAGCGATCGCTCTCGACCCCGCGCAGCACGTCGATGTGCTGGCCGGCGGCGAAGGTGCGCCCGCGCTCCTTGCCGATCCTCAGCACCGTCGAGAGCAGCTTCTGCGCGGGAACCGTCGCGTCCCAGAGCTTCGGCGGGTCGACGCAGACGTCGCAGTTGCCGCACGGCGACGAGAGCTCCTGACCGAAATACCTGAGCAGGTACTGGCGCCGGCACTGCGTCGTCTCGCACAGCTCGAGCATGTGGTTCAGGTGCGCGGTCTGATTGCGCTTGGCGGCCTCGTCGCCGTCGCCCGACTCGATCAGCTGCCGCTGCTGCACCACGTCGGCGAGACCGTAGGCCATCCACGCCTCGGCGGGCTCGCCGTCGCGGCCGGCCCGCCCGGTCTCCTGGTAGTAGCCCTCGACCGACTTCGGCAGGTCGATGTGGGCGACGAAGCGCACGTCGGGCTTGTCGATGCCCATGCCGAAGGCGATCGTCGCGACCACCACGACCCCCTCCTCGCGCAGGAAGCGGGTCTGCGCCTCGAGCCGCTGCGCGGCCGGCAGCCCCGCGTGGTAGGCGACGGCGTCGACCCCGGCCTCGCGCAGCCACTCGGCGGCCTGCTCCACGCGCCTGCGGCTGAGGGCGTAGACGATGCCCGCCTCGCCCGCGTGCTCGCCGCGCACGAAGTCGACGAGCTGCTTCCGCACGGTCCCCTTGGCCTCGATGCGGTAGCGGATGTTCGGACGGTCGAAGCTCGAGACGAAGTGCCGCGCGCGCTCCAGATGCAGGCGCTCGGCGATCTCGCGGTGGGTCTCCGGCGTCGCGGTGGCGGTGAGCGCGACGCGCGGCACGTCGGGCCAGGTCTCGGCGAGGGCCCCGAGGCGCAGGTAGTCGGGGCGGAAGTCGTGGCCCCACTGCGAGACGCAGTGCGCCTCGTCGATGGCGAAGAGCGCGACGCGGCCGCGCTGCAGCAGCTCGACGGTGCCCGGCGAGGAGAGCCGCTCGGGCGCGAGGTAGAGCAGCTCGAGCTCGCCCGCGAGGTAGGCGCGGGTGACCTCGGCGCGCTCCTCGGGCGGCATCGCCGAGTTCAGCGCCCCGGCGCGCACCCCCGCGAGCTGCAGCGCCGACACCTGGTCGTGCATGAGGGCCACGAGCGGCGACAGCACGATGCCCGTGCCCTCGCGGCAGAGCGCCGGCACCTGGTAGCAGATGCTCTTGCCGCCGCCCGTGGGCATGAGCACGACGGCATCGCCGCCCGCGACGACGTGCCGCACGATCGCCTCCTGATCGCCGCGGAACGCCGGGTAGCCGAAGACCTCCGCGAGCGCATCGGCCGGATCGCGCCGCGCCCCGTCGCGCAGCATCCCGGCGGCGGTCATCTCAGTCCCGGTTCCGGGGCTCGTCGCCGCCCG
>CALMSE010000085.1 GCA_937872275.1 uncultured Leucobacter sp.
TCGCGGCGCGGCGCGGGGAGAGACCCGGCCGCGCGCCGGCTACGCGGGGTCGGCGGCGAGCGCCTCCTCACGGCCTGCCAGCTGCTGCGCCCAGCTCCTCGTGTCCGGGAGCTCGTGCTCGTCGAGGTAGGCGCGGATCACCTCGGCCGTCGCGCGTATCCGCGACTCGCGACCCATGGCGGCCTGCATCATGCCGGTGTCGGGGGCGGGCGCCCCGTCGACGCGCTCGAGCGCCGCGCGAACGATCTCATCGTGCGCGCTCCGCCCCATGGCGCGCTGCATGGTGCCGTTCAGATTGCGGTCGTACTCTTGGGGGTGTTCGTGACTCATGAGAGCCTCCTGTCCTGGATGGTTGTGTGGGAGCGAACGGCGGTGTCGGGGTTGCCGCCCCGGCACCGCATCCTCATCCGCGCCGGATGAGTGCGCCCGAGGGTTCATTCTGCGACGCCGACGAGTTCCGTCGCCTCGCGCGAGGCCTCCGACGTCTCTGCGAGCCGGATCCGGAGCGCCTGGCCGAGGGGGGCGTCGACGTTGGTCCAGTACTGGATGGCGCGCTCGCGGATCTCGCTGCTCTTCACGCCGCCCACGGCACCGGTGATGGTGTCGAGGAACCGGGCCCGGGCGGCGTCGTCGAACACCTCGCGGTAGAGGGTGCCGGCCTGGCCGAAGTCGTCGTCCTCGGCGTGCAGGGTGGCCGCGGCGCGCACCAGGGCGCCGTCCGACTCCCAGGTTCCGGCTCCGGCGAGCGCCTCGTCGGCGACGGGGCCGCCCTGCGAGTTCGGTGCGTAGACGGGCTCCGAGGCCGGCTTGAAGCCGTGGCGGGCCGCGCCGTCCTGCGAGTAGTTGTGCGTCGGGGCGACCGGGGCGTTCACCGGGATCTCGTTGTAGTTGGTTCCGACGCGGTACCGCTGGGCGTCCGGGTACGAGAACACTCGAGCCATCAGCATCTTGTCGGGGCTGATGTCGATGCCGGGCACCGTGTTTGCCGGGGAGAAGGCGGCCTGCTCGATCTGCGCGAAGAAGTTCTCGGGGTTGCGGTCGAGCGTGTGGACGCCGACCTCGATGAGCGGGTAGTCGCCGTGCGGCCACACCTTCGTCAGGTCGAAGGGGTTGAAGCGGTAGTCCGTGGCGTCCTCGTAGGGCATCACCTGCACGGAGAGCCGCCAGGCCGGGAACTCGCCGCGCTCGATCGCCTCGTAGAGGTCACGGCGATAGTAGTCGGCATCCGCGCCGGCGATGGCCTCGGCCTCGGCGCCCTCCAGCTCCGCCTTGCCCTGCAGCGGGTGGAAGTGGTACTTCACCCAGAAGCGCTCGCCGGCCGCGTTGATCCACTGGTACGTGTGCGATCCGTAGCCGGACATCTCCCGCCACGACCGCGGGATGCCGCGGTCGCCCATCAGATAGGTGACCTGGTGCGCCGACTCGGGGGAGAGGGTCCAGAAGTCCCACTGCATGTCCGCATCGCGGAGCCCGGAGCCCGGGAGCCGCTTCTGCGAGTGGATGAAGTCGGGGAACTTGATGCCGTCGCGGATGAAGAACACGGGGGTGTTGTTGCCGACGATGTCGTAGTTGCCCTCGCTGGTGTAGAACTTGACCGAGAAGCCGCGGACATCGCGCCATGTGTCGGGGGAGCCCTGCTCGCCGGCGACGGAGGAGAACCGCTGGAGGGTGCCGGTCCTCGCGCCGGGCTGGAAGACGGCCGCCTTCGTGTAGGCGCTCACGTCGCCGGTGACGACGAACTCTCCGAACGCCCCGCCGCCCTTGGCGTGCACGACGCGCTCGGGGATGCGCTCCCGGGCGAACTGGGCGAGCTTCTCGACCAGGTAGCGGTCGTGCAACGCGATCGGGCCGTCGGCTCCGACACTCATCGAGTGGGAATCGCTGGGCACCGGGGTGCCCGTCTGGGTGGTCGTGGGTGCTTCGGACATGGTTCTCCTTCGTTTTTCGGGTACGACGAATCACCCCGCCTCGGGGAGGCGGCGCGAACGACGATATGGGTGGGGTCTGTGGCCGTTAGGGGGCGGCGGCCTGGCAGGCGGGGCAGAGGCCCCAGAACGTGACCTCGGCGGTGCTGACGGCGAACCCGCTGGTCGAGGACGGGTCGAGGCAGGGCGCGTGCCCCACGACGCAGTCGACGTCGTCGACCTTGCCGCAACGCGTGCACACGACGTGGTGATGGTTGTCGTGGATGCGTCGTTCGTAGAGGCCCGCGGAACCCGCCGGCTCGATGCGCCGGATCAGGCCCGCCGTCGTCAGGTCGGCGAGGATGTTGTGCACGGATTGGATCGAGGTGGTGGGCAGCCCGGCCGAGACCGCTTCGAACACCTCTTCGGCACTGGAGTGCGCCATCGACTCCAGTGCCTCCAGCACCGCCATCCGGCCGGCGGTCACCCTCAATCCGGCCTTGCGCAGCGCCGCCTCGAGTGTCTGGTCCATGTGAATCACCGTAGCACTTGTTTTTAGCAATTCAAAATAGATGCTCGGGCCGTGTCGCGGCGCGGCAGAACGCGGCAGGGTAGTGCGCGGCAGTGCATGACGCGGCGCGACCGTCCGCCGGGTCTCCTCACCGCCAGCCCGGCAGCCACAGATGCGCGCGCCAGAACCACTCGGCGATCGGCATCCCGCTCCAGACGGGGAAGAAGAGCACCCCCAGCACCAGGGCCGCGATCACGAAGACGGCGACGGCCAGCCGCCGGCCGCGCACGGCCGCGGGAGAGGGATCCGGGCGGATCCCCGCGAGCGCGAGCACGCTCGGAGCGGCCGTCCCGGGCCGCTCGCCTCCGGCGGAATGGGTCGCGAACGGGGGGTGGAGGGTGCCCGAAACCCCCATTCGCGACCCATCGCGAGCGCTGCGGGGGGCGACGGGCGGGGGCACGCAGGCGAGGGCGCCCAGCACGAGCGCCAGGGCGAGGGCCGCGAACGGGGTCAGTACGACCGCGTAGAACTGGAACACCGCCGAGCGCGAGAAGGTGAGCACCCAGGGCAGCCATCCCGAGAGGTAGCCGGTGAGCACGAAGGCCGCGGCCCAGAAGGCCGGTGCCCGGAAGGCCCGGCCCGCGGGGGACGGTCGGGCCCCGGCGACGGATCGGGCCCCGCGCCGAGCCGCGATCCACCCGCTCCGCAGCACGACCCAGACGAGCAGCGCCAGCGCGAGCACCCCGCCCCAGGTGACGAGTGGATTCGGCAGCGGCGAGATCGCCGACACGCAGCCCGAGGCCCAGCGGCACCCCTGCTCGGCGCCCCAGGAGGCCTCGTACATCGCAGTGGGGCGCAGGGCGAGCGGCCAGCTGAGCGGATTCGCCTGATACGGATGCGGGGCCGAGAGGCTCGAGTGCCAGTTCAGCGCGTCGGCGTGCCAGCGGGCGAGGGAGGTCCACCAGGCCTCGCCGGTCGTGCGCTCCTGCGCACCCGGGTTCGCGATCCACCCCGCCCAGCTCGCGAGGTAGGTCGCGAAGGCGGCGGGCAGCGCGATCGCCGCCGTCGCGAGCGCCTGCACCGCAGCCCCGGCGAGCGGTCGCCGCAGGAGCCCCGCGCGGCGCTCCCGGCGGCGCAGCCACCAGTCGCGGAGCGTGATGAGCACGAGGAAGCCGGCGAGGGCGTAGAGCCCCGACCACTTGACCGCGGCGGCCGCTCCGAAGGCGATGCCCGCTGCGATCAGCCAGGGGCGGCGCCAGGCGATCCGCCCGAGTGCGCCGCGGCGCAGGAAATCGCGCGGCGACGCCTGATCCCGCCACACGAACAGCGCGCCGAGCACGACGAAGAGCGTGAGGAAGCCGTCGAGCAGCGACACCCGCGAGAGCACCACGTGCACGCCGTCGACCGCGAGCAGCAGCCCGGCCAGACATGCGATCCACATGCTGCGGCTCATGAGCCAGCCGAGGCGCATCGTGAGCCCGACGGTCGCGACCCCGGCGAGGGCCGCGGCGATCCGCCACCCCCAGCCGCTGTCGGGGCCGAGCAGCAGGATGCCGAGCGCGATGAGCCACTTGCCGAGCGGCGGGTGCGCGATGGCGTTCGGCTGGTCGGAGAAGAGCGTCGCGCGCTCGCCGCCGAACGCCGGGTCGTCGTCGGGCCAGGTCGTGGTGAAGCCGTGCGCGAGCTGGCTCACCGCGTCGCGCACGTAGTAGAGCTCGTCGAAGACGAGCGAGTCGGGGCGGCCCAGCGCCCACAGCCGCAGCAGCGCCGCGAGCGCGAGCACCGCGACGGGCGCGATCCAGCGCAGGCGGTGCAGGGCGGTGCTCACGCCACCAGCCTAGGGCGCACGCGGGAGGGGCGATCCGCCCCCGCTACGATAGAAGCCGTGCTGACACGCCTCTCCAACTACTTCCTGAAGACCCTCCGCGAAGACCCCGCCGACGCCGAGGTCGCGAGCCACAGGCTGCTCGTGCGGGCGGGGTACATCCGCCGGCAGGCGCCGGGCGTCTTCGCGTGGCTGCCGCTGGGGCTGCGCGTGAAGGAGCGGATCGAGGGGATCGTCCGCGAGGAGATGGCCGCCGCGGGCGCGCACGAGGTGCACTTCCCGGCGCTGCTGCCGCGCGAGCCCTACGAGGCGACGGGTCGGTGGGAGGAGTACGGCGACGCGCTGTTTCGGCTGAAGGATCGCCACGGCGCCGACTATCTGCTCGCGCCGACGCACGAGGAGGCCTTCACGATGCTCGTGAAGGACATCGTGAACTCGTACAAGGACCTGCCGCTCACGATCTACCAGATCCAGGACAAGTACCGCGACGAGGCCCGGCCGCGCGCGGGCCTGCTGCGCGGGCGCGAGTTCACGATGAAGGACGCGTACTCCTTCGACGCCACCGACGAGGGCCTCGATGCGAGCTACCAGGCGCAGCGCGACGCCTACGAGCGCATCTTCTCCCGCCTCGGGCTCGACTACGCCATCGTCTCGGCCGACGCCGGGGCCATGGGCGGCTCGAAGAGCGAGGAGTTCCTGCTGCCGATCGAGATCGGCGAGGACACCTTCGTGCGCTCCGAGGCCGGCTACGCGGCCAACGTCGAGGCCTACCAGGCGCCGTCGCCCGATCCGCTGCCGGTCGACGGACAGCCCGAGGCGCTCGTCTTCGATTCGCCCGACACCCCCACCATCGAGACCCTCGTCGCGCACACGAACGCCGTGCTGCCGCGCGCGGACCGGCCGTGGGAGGCCGCCGACACGCTGAAGAACGTCGTGCTCGCGGTGACGCCCGTCGCCGGGGAGCACGCGGGGGAGCGCTCGCTCGTCGTCGTCGGCATCCCCGGCGACCGCGACGCCGACCTGAAGCGCGCCGAGGTGGCGTTCGCCGGCTGCGAGGTCGAGCCCGCCACCCCCGAGGACTTCGAGAGGCACCCCGGGCTCGTGAAGGGCTACATCGGACCGGGCTCCGCGGGCGCACGGGTGCTGGGGCTCGAAGGGTCGACCGGCATCCGATTCCTGCTCGACCCGCGCGTGGTGCCCGGCACCGCGTGGGTCACGGGTGCGAACGAGCACGAGAAGCACGTCGCTCATCTCGTCGCGGGACGCGACTTCGAGGCCGACGGCGTCGCCGACATCGCGACCGTGCGCGACGGCGACCCGGCGCCCGACGGCTCGGGGCCGGTGACGCTCGCGCGCGGCATGGAGATCGGGCACGTGTTCCAGCTCGGGCGCAAGTACGCCGAGGCGCTGGGGCTGAAGGTGCTCGACGAGAACGGCAAGCTGGTGACGGTCACGATGGGCTCGTACGGCATCGGGGTCACGCGCATCCTCGCGATCCTCGCCGAGCTGCACCACGACGATCGCGGGCTCGTGTGGCCCCGCGCCGTGGCGCCCTTCGACGTGCACCTCGTGGCCACGGGCAAGGATCCCGCCGTATTCGAGATCGCCGAATCGCTCGCCGCCTCGCTCGATGCGGCGGGGCTGGAGGTTCTCTTCGACGATCGCCCCAAGGTATCGCCCGGGGTGAAGTTCGGCGACGCCGAGCTGCTGGGCATGCCGCGCGTCGTGGTCGTGGGCCGAGACGCCGTGGAGGGCTTCGCGGAGGTGTGGGATCGCGCCTCCGGGACGAGGGACCGCGTGGCGATCGCCGAGGTGCCGGCGCTTCTCGGCGCGTAGCGGGCCGGGCCCGGTCTTTCGAGCGGCTCCGGCCTGCGCGCAGACCCGGCCTCAGGGGTTCCGGTCTGCGAGGGGTTGCTCCCCTTCGGGTCGCTCCGCCGTCCTTCGGGCTCCGAGGCTGCTTCGCGCTCGAGCGCCTGCTCCCGCCTCGCTTCGACCCCTGCGCCGGCTCTCGGGTCGGGGCGGTCCTTCCGCCCCTGCGATAGGGCAGGAGTCGCAGGTGTTCGTCGGTCTTGCCCGCAACCACTGCCCGACTGCGGGGCGTGTATGGATGCCTTGTGCTCTCTATCGCCGTGCACAGCTGCCATAGGCGCATGATTTGGATGAGTTATCCACATATTCGTTGTTCATCGCCTATGGGTTATGCAGGCCTGATAACGTAACTCACATCACCTGGGGGAGGTGATGCGTATGAAACTGAATATCCTGCGAACCGGGGGCTCTTCGCGACCTACACCCCGATAGGAGAACCCCATCATGGCCAACATCAATGTGTCGTACGGCGAGATCGAGCAGGCTGCGGCGCAGCTCGGCACCGGTCGCGAGGAGATCACCGCGAAGCTGCAGAGCCTGCAGCAGCAGATCGCCAATCTGGTGGCCTCCGGCTTCGTCACCGACCAGGCCTCGGTGAAATTCAACAACGCCTACACCGAGTACACCACGAGCGCGAACACCGTGGTGAACAAGCTGAACGAGATCCAGAGCTTTCTCACGCAGACGGCGAACGCGATGCGCGACATGGACGCGCAGATCGCCGCTCGCATCGGTTGATCCCTCCTCTCTGCCTGTTCTGAGAGGAGGAATTCATGGCGGAGAGCCTTTGCCTTGACGAGCATCGCCTCGTTCTCGCTCGATCGGAACTCGTGCGGGCAAGCGAAGAATTGCGCTCGGTCGGCTCGAGGGTGCCCTGCGTAGCGATGCAGAGCCTCACCGGGATCGGTGGTGAGGTGCAGGAGTACCTCGAGACCGTGCGGGTGGCGAGTCAGCTCCTTGCCGAGGGCGCGAATGCCGCAGGTGCTGCGGCGAGCACTGCCATTCAGGTGAGCACCGACACGGATCGATCCGTCGCCGCAGCGTTGAACCTGGGCGCTGAAGGGGCATCGGTCAGCTTCCAGATCGGGCAGGAGAAGACATGAGCCATGTGCCGGCTTCTGCTACGGAACTGCTCGTGCCAGGGACACTGGTCGCCGGGGACTCCGATGAGCCGCTTGCAGTCGCGCACTACCTGAGTTCGGTGTCGGGTGAGGGCGGGGTCTTCGCCGCTCGCCTGCGCTCGGCGCAGGCGCAGTTCGATGCCCAACGGGGTTTGGCGGTGACCGCTATTCGGATGCGACTCGAGAGTGATCCGCTTCCCGGAGCAAGGACCCTTGCCATGAGTGCCGGATCTTCTCGGGAAGCATTCGTCAGGTACGCCGAAGCCGTTCGAGACTTGAATCGTCAGGGAAGCATGCTCCTGGAGCGAGTTGATGCGCACCTTCACATGATTCGGGTGCAGAAGGGGGAAATCGAGACCATCGCTGGCAGGATCGGAGTCCGAGGAGAGTACATCTGGAATGAGGGTGCCCCGTTGCATATACCGGAGTCGCGTTATTCAGGGGCGCCTACCGCGATGGAGCCCTCGGCCCAGCTCTCCGAACTGGAGCGGCTGAGACAGGCCTACGAGTCGCACTGGCAGACCGCCGCTCTGCGCTGGGCGGGGGCTCTCGCCGACATCGACAGCGAACGCAGTCGGTGGGCCGGACTGATCGACTTGCGTCGAGTCGCTGAGCGGGACCTCATCGCTTCACTCCGGCGCACCGACGTCGGAAATCTTGCCTTCTCTCCCGGAGCCCGCGGCGGTGATCTCCGGGGAGTGATCGCCATGAGCTTCTTCGGCTCCCGGGTGATGATGGACGACGGTCCGTTTGAACCTCCGACCAGCCATCAGCTTCTGACGAAGCTCATCGGTACCGACGACGGTCGTGACATCTGGAACAATCCGCCGAGCCCGATGACGGTCGCCGCGAATTGGGCGAAGCTCACGACGGAGGAGCAGAGCATCCTGATCGCTCAGGTGCCCTGGGTCATCGGAAACCTGCCCGGTCTGCCGTTCACGCCGCGCGACCTCGCCAATCAGAAACTCGCCGACTTCTACGACGCGAATCGGGACCGGCTCGATCCTCGTTCCTTGGCCGCACTCGATGAGGTGATGGGGCTTATGGACCGGCGCAAGGCCGGAATGCCGCCGGTCTACATCGTGGCGCTCAACCTGCAGAAGGGCGAGGTGCCGATGGTCGCCGTCGGATACGGAGATCTGGACTCGGCCGACAACCTGACCTGGGAGGTGCCCGGGATGGA
>CALMSE010000086.1 GCA_937872275.1 uncultured Leucobacter sp.
GCGCCGGCCTGGCGAGCACCGAGGCCGCCGAGGCCTCGAGCCCGGTGAGGGCGCGCCGCGCGTCGCCCGAGGCGAGCTGCACCAGCGCCGCCAGTCCCTCGTCGTCCAGCTCGACCGCGCCGTTCAGGCCCCGCGGATCCTCCACCGCACGGCGCAGCAGGATCTCGAGATCATCGTCGGTGAGCGGTTCGAGGGTGAGCAGCAGCGAGCGCGAGAGGAGCGGGCTGATCACCGAGAACGAGGGGTTCTCGGTCGTCGCCGCCACCAGCGTGACCCAGCCGTTCTCGACTCCGGGCAGCAGCGCGTCTTGCTGGGCCTTCGTGAAGCGGTGGATCTCGTCGAGGAAGAGCACCGTCGAGACGCCGTAGAGGTCGCGGTCGTTCAGCGCACGTTCCATCACGGTGCGCACGTCTTTGATGCCCGCGGTGACGGCCGAGAGCTCGACGAAGCGGCGCCCGCTCGACGCGGCGATGGCCTGCGCGAGCGTCGTCTTGCCCGTGCCGGGAGGACCCCACAGGATCAGCGAGACCGCCCCCGCGGCGGCGTCTTCGGCCTCGGCGAGCACCCTGAGCGGCGAACCCGGGCGCAGGAGGTGCTGCTGACCCACCACCTCGTCGAGCGAGCGCGGCCGCATGCGCACCGCGAGCGGGGCGGTCTGCGAGATGCCTGGAGTGTCCACGCCTCGATGCTAGCCGCAGCCTCTGACAAGTACGCGCTGCCGGTCGCGAGAGGGCGAACGCTAGAGTAGAAAGGCACTGCATGGTCGGCATCGCTGCCGGCATCTCTACGAATGACGGGTGATCACAGTGAACGAAGCGACGAACGAACAGCCCTGGGGTCGAGTCGACGAGGATCGCACGGTATACGTGCGCGAGGGCGACGGCGAGCGCGAGGTCGGCCAGTTCCCCGACGGCACGCCGGAGGAGGCGCTCGCGTACTACGAGCGCAAGTTCGCCGATCTCGCGGGCCAGGTCACCCTGCTCGAGGCGCGGATCGCGCGTCACACCGCGGGCGCGGAGGTCGCGGAGACCGTGGAGAAGCTGCGGCAGCAGCTCGTGGCGCCCGCGGCAGTGGGCGATCTGGCGTCGCTGCGGGCGCGCGTGGAGAAGCTCGGCGGCAAGGCCGAGGAGTTCACGAAGGAGCAGCAGGCCGAGCGGGAGGCGGCGAAGGCGGCTGCGCTCGCCGAGCGCGAGCAGATCGTCGCCGAGGCGGAGCGCCTCGCGGCGCAGCCCCACGCGCAGATGCGCTGGAAGGACACGGGGCAGGCCTTCGAGCACCTCTTCACCGAGTGGCAGCGCGTGCAGCGCGAGGGTGCGCACGTGCCCAAGTCGCAGGCGGACGCGCTGTGGAAGCGCTTCCGCAGCGCGCGTCAGAGCTTCGACACCGCGCGCCGAGCGCACTTCGCCGAGCTCGATGCGGCCAACAAGGACGTGAAGCAGCGCAAGGAACGGCTGATCGCCCAGGCCGAGGCGCTGGCTCCTCGCGGCATCGACGGCATCTCCGCCTATCGCGCTCTGCTCGACGAGTGGAAGGCCTCCGGCCGCGCGAGCCGCAAGATCGACGACCAGCTCTGGGCGCGGTTCAAGGCGGCGGGCGATGTGCTCTACCAGGCCAAGGCCGCGGAGGTCGCGCAGCAGGACGAGGAGTACGCCGGAAACCTCTCGGCGAAAGAGGCGCTGCTCGCTGAGAACGAGGGGCTGCTCTCCGTCACCGATCGCGTCGCCGCGCGCAAGCGGCTGACCGCGCTGCAGCTGAAATGGGACGAGATCGGCCGCGTGCCCCGGGACTCGGTGCGCGAGATCGAGGGGCGGCTGCGCAAGATCGAGGATCACGTCAAGTCGCTCGAAGACGAGCACTGGCGCGCCACGAACCCCGAGACGAAGGCCCGCAGCGAGGGCCTGCGCGGGCAGCTCGAGGCCTCGATCGCGGAGCTGACGGCGGAGATCGCCGCGGCGGGCGACCCCCAGGCCAAGGCAGAGGCCGAGCAGAAGCTCGCGACTCAGCAGTCCTGGCTGGCCGCGCTCGGCGACTGAGAGGGGTCGAGGGCGGCCTCGCGCGACGCGCATCCGCCCCTCACACCCCTCGATCGCCGGTGCACCGGCCGAGTTATCCACAGTTTCGCCGAATCGGCATCGCGGGCCGTCCGATTGAGCGATGATGGGGGCATGCCCGAAGCCCCGCCGATCCCGCTGCCGCGCATGGCACGTCCGGATCCGCCGCGCTACGACCTGTGGCCAGAGGCGATGCGCTCGGCCTGGCGCTTGAGCGGAGCGCTCGTGCCCTGCGGGCCGGGCGTCCGCGGCCTCGGCTGGCCGGAGACCCCTCGCGTGCGGCTCACCGCGATCGCCGCCTGGCTGCGGGGCGGCCGCATCGCCAGTCATCTCACGGCGGCATGGGTGTGGGGAGCGGCGAGAGATCCCGGCGATCCGCTGCAGGCGTCGCAGCTGCCCGGCCGTCGGCGACCGCCCGAGGCGGTGCCCGGCCTGCGCATCTACGATCTGCGCGGCGCCGGCCCCGAGAGCCACGACTTCGGCGGCCTGGCCGTGACGACGCCGCCGCGCACCGTGCTCGATCTGCTCTACGACCCCTCCGGCTTCGGGGCTCGCGAGGCGATCGCCTGCCGCCTGCTGCTGCGGCTGACGGAGGACGGCGGCGCCGAGATCTCGCGCCGCATCGAGACGCATCGCCGCCCGCACGCCAGACTTGCGAGGGAGCGCTTCGCCGCGCTCGCCGGTTCCCCGGCCCGGGTGCGTCAGCCGCCGTTGATGCGGTAGGCGTCGTACACGCCGTCGATGCGGCGCACGGCGTTGAGCACGTGGTCGAGATGCGTGGCGTTCGCCATCTCGAAGAGGAAGCGGCTGATCGCGAGCCGCGCGCTCGAGGTCTGCACGGAGGCCGAGAGGATGTTGACGTGATGCTCCGAGAGGGCGCGCGTCACGTCCGAGAGCAGCCCCGAGCGATCCAGCGCCTCGACCTGGATGTGCACGAGGAAGACGCTCTTCGCGGTCGGCGCCCACTCGACGTCGACGATGCGATCCTCCTGCTGCGCGAGCGCGAGGAAGTTCTTGCAGTCGAGGCGATGGACCGAGACGCCCTGGCCCTTCGTGATGAAGCCGCGGATCTCGTCTCCCGGCACGGGCGTGCAGCACTTGGCGAGCTTCACCAGCACGTCGCCGGCACCCGGGACGATGACGCCGCTGTTCGAGCCGGACTTGCCGGGGCGCATCCGCGTCACGACCGGGATCTCGGCGACGCCGGACTCCGCGCTCGCGACATCGCGGTCGACCAGGGCCGTCACCTTCTCGATCACGGACTGCGCCGACACGTGCCCCTCGCCGACGCCGGCGAACAGGCCGGCCACGTCGGGATAGCGCAGCTGCAGGGCCACCTGCTGGATCGCCTCGGAGTTCATGATCTGATGCAGCGGCAGGCCCTGCTTGCGCAGCGCCTTGGTCAGCTCGTTCTTGCCCAGCTCGGCCGCCTCGTCGCGCCGCTCCTTGGTGAACCACTGCCTGATCTTGTTCTGCGCCCGCTTGCTCTTGACGAACTGCAGCCAGCCCTTGTTCGGGCCCGCGTTCGGGTCTTTCGAGGTGAAGATCTCGACGACGTCGCCGTTCACGAGCTCGGTCTCGAGGGGCACGAGACGCCCGTTGACCCGGGCCCCCATGGTGTGGTGGCCGACCTCGGTGTGCACGGCGTAGGCGAAGTCGACCGTCGTGCCCCCGGCGGGGAGGCCGACGACGCGCCCCTTCGGGGTGAAGACGTACACCTCCTTCGCACCGATCTCGAAGCGCAGCGCATCGAGGAACTCGCTCGGATCCTCCGTCTCGGCCTGCCAGTCGCTGATGTGCGCGAGCCAGGCCATGTCGTTCGAGGAGGGCCCGCCGCCCGATTGCGTCTGCTGGCCCTGCTTGTACTTCCAGTGCGCGGCGACGCCGTACTCCGCCCGCTGATGCATCTCGAAGGTGCGGATCTGGATCTCGACCGCCCGCCCGTCGGGTCCGATCACCGTCGTGTGCAGCGACTGGTAGAGGTTGAACTTCGGGGTGGCGATGTAGTCCTTGAAGCGGCCCGGGATCGGCGTCCACCTGGCGTGCACCGCGCCCAGCACCGCGTAGCAGTCGCGGATCGAGTTCACGAGCACGCGGATGCCGACGAGGTCGTAGATGTCGTCGAAGTCGCGACCGCGCACGATCATCTTCTGGTAGATCGAGTACAGCTCCTTGGGGCGGCCGGTCACCTCGCCGCGGATCTTCGCCTCGCGCAGATCCTCGTTGATGGAGCTGATGACCACGCCCACCAGCTCGTCCCGCTTGGGATTGCGCTGGCTGACGAGGTTCTCGATCTCGGCGTAGAGCTTCGGCTTCAGCACCGCGAAGGAGAGATCCTCGAGCTCCGTCTTCATCGACTGGATGCCGAGCCGGTGCGCGAGCGGGGCGTAGATCTCGATCGTCTCCTGGGCCTTCTGCTTCGCCTTCTCGGGCGGCATGAATCCCCAGGTGCGCGCGTTGTGCAGACGGTCGGCGAGCTTGATGACGAGCACCCGGATGTCGCGCGACATCGCCACGACCATCTTGCGCACGGTCTCGGCCTGGGCGGAGTCGCCGTACTTCACCTTGTCGAGCTTCGTCACGCCGTCGACGAGCATCGCGATCTCCTCGCCGAAGTCGGCGCTCAGCTGATCCAGCGAGTAGTCGGTGTCCTCGACCGTGTCGTGCAGCAGCGCCGCGGCGATCACGACCGGGGCGACCCCGAGGTCCGCGAGGATCTGCGCGACCGCGACGGGGTGCGTGATGTAGGGCTCGCCGCTCTTGCGCCGCTGCTCGCGGTGGGCGTCCTCGGCGACGCGGTAGGCGCGCTCGATGACCGAGAGGTCGGCCCGCGGGTAACTCGCGCGCACGGTGCGGATCAGCTGATCCACCGCGCCCGGGGCGGCCGCGCGGGAGAAGATCCGCGGCACCAGGCGGCGGAGGGAGACGGCTCCGGCGGTGCCGGCGTCGCTGTTCGTCATCTCCACCTCCTGCCCGAGCGGAACCAGGACCAGAAGGCTAGACTACCGCCTCGTCCTCCCGCGACTCGCCATTCTCCACCTCGGCCTCGCGCTCCCGCGTCTTCAGCACACGGGCGTCGTGCTTCTTGATGGCGGGCTCGTTCATGCGGAGCTGGGCGTAGACCGGCGCCGCGATGAAGATCGTCGAGTAGGCGCCGACGAGGATGCCGATGAAGAGGGCCAGCGCGATGTCGCGCAGCGTGCCCGCCCCCAGCACGAAGGCTCCGATGAAGAGGATCGAGGCCACCGGCAGCAGCGCGACGACCGAGGTGTTGATCGAGCGCACGAGGGTCTGGTTGACGCCGAGGTTGACCGCCTCGCCGAAGGTGCGCCGCTCGGTGAGCTCGCCCGGCGCCGTGTTCTCCCGGATCTTGTCGAAGACCACCACGGTGTCGTAGAGGGAGTAGCCGAGGATGGTGAGGAAGCCGATCATCGCCGCCGGGGTGATCTCGAAGCCCGAGAGGCCGTAGATCCCCGCGGTGATGATGAGGTCGTGGAACAGCGCGATGAGCGCCGCGAGCGACATCTTCCATGTACGGAAGTAGATCGCCATCACGAGCGCCGCGAAGATGATGAACACGACGAGGCCGAGCAGGGCCTGGCGGGTGATGTCCTGCCCCCAGGAGGCGCCGATGAACGAAGCCGTGACCTCGTCCTCGCCCACCCCGTAGGCCTCGGCCAGCGCGGCCCGCACCTCGCGGGATTCGGTGTCCTCCAGCTGCTCCGTCTGCACCCGGATGTCGGTCTGCCCCACGAGGGAGACCCTCGGCGCCGTGCCCGGGAGCACCTCGTTCACCGCGTCGATGGCGGGCTGCTCGTCCCGCGGCTGCCCCTCGACGGTGTGGATCTGGAACTGGCTGCCGCCGGTGAACTCGATCCCGAAGGTGAAGCCGCCGCGCAGCAGCGGCCCGACGATGGCGATGACGATCAGCACGGCCGCGATGAGGTACCAGGTCTTGCGACGGCCGATGAAGTCGATGGACTTCTCGCCGGTGTAGAGAGCGTTGCCGAACTCGGCGAATGAGCGACGCGCCATGTCAGCTCTCCTTTCCGGTCGAAGCGGTTTCGGGTTCCGAGGGGGCGCTCTCGTCTTGAGCCGCCTTGCGCTCCGCGATCGTCTTCCGACGCAGGGCCTCCTTCTGGCTCGCCTGGTTCTTCCGTCCGGCGCCGCGGGTGGCGATCACCGGATCGCGGAACTGGGCCCGGCCGCGGTAGACGGCCCCCAGGCGCTCGGGGTCGAGGCCCGAGAGGGGGTGGCCGCTGCGATAGAAGCGCGTGCGCGCGAGCAGCGTGACGATGGGATGGGTGAAGAGCGCCACCACGACGACATCGACGAGCGTCGTGAGCCCCAGGGTGAAGGCGAAGCCCTGCACGCTGCCCACCGCGAAGATGAAGAGCACCACCGCGGCGAGGAAGTTGATGCCATCCGAGGCGAGCACCGTGCGGAACGCCTTCTTCCACCCCTGCTCGACCGATCTGTCGATGGTGAAGCCGTCGCGGAGGGCGTCTCGGATGCGCTCGAAATACACGATGAACGAGTCGGCGGTGAAGCCCACCGCGACGATGATTCCGGCGATACCCGCGAGCGAGAGCCGGTATCCCTGGCGCCACGAGAACAGGGTGAGCAACAGGTAGGTCAGCACGCCGGCGATCGCGAGCGAGAGGATCGTGACCGAGCCGAGCGCGCGGTACTGGAAGATCGAGTACACGACGACGAGCAGGAGGCCGATGAGCCCCGCGAGCAGGCCGGCCTGCAGCTGGTTGCTGCCGAGCGTCGCCGAGATGTCCTCCTGGCTCTGCACGGTGAAGCCGATCGGCAGCGCGCCGAACTTCAGCTGATCGGCGAGCAGCTTCGCACTGTCGACCGTGTAGTTGCCACTGATCGCCGGGCGTCCGTCGAGGATCTGGCCGTTCATCGACGGAGCGATGAGCACGCTGCCGTCGAGCACGAAGGCGAATTGGTTCAGCGGGGACTGCGCGCCGTAGAGCCGGGTGCTCATCTGGCCGAACAGCTCGGTTCCCGGGCCGTCGAGTCGGAGGGCGACCTCCCACTCGCCGGTGCTCGCGCCGGTGGAGGTGGCGCGCTGCTGGGCGATGGCGTCGGTGATCGACTCGCCTCCGAGCACGTCCCCGCTCTCCGAGCGCTCGGCCGGCGCGAGGATGTACTTCTGCGTCATGGAGACGTCGCAGGTGACGAGCGGGCGGTCCAGGGGCTGCTCGCCCGCCAGCTGGGCCGCTTCGGGCCCGCAGACATAGCTGTTGAACTCGTCGAGCAGAGCGGGCGTGAGCCACGCGGTATCGCTCGGGTCGGTGGGGAGGGGATCCGGATCGCGCGGGCCCAACTCGTCGTCCGCCGTCGCGGCGGCGTCGCCCGAGGCCTCACTCGCATCTCCGGCGGCCTCAGCGCCCTCACCGGTCTCGGAGCCATCGGCTGCATCCGTCCCGGTCTGGGGGGCCGAGGTCGCGGCGGCGACCTGCAGCACCGCGCGCATGTCCATCTTCGCCGACGCCTCGATCCGCGCCAGGGTGGCCTCGTCGGCCTTCCCCGGGATCGAGACGACGATGTTCTGGTTGCCCTGCGTGGTGATCTCGGCCTCGGAGACGCCCGACGCGTCGACGCGCTGACGGATGATCGACACCGCCTGCTGCAGCTGCTCCCCCGTCACCGCCTGACCGTCGGTCTGCTTGGGCGCGAGGATGATCTGGGTGCCGCCCTGCAGGTCGAGCGCGAGCTTCGGCGTCCAGGTCGCCTCGTCGCGGGCCACGCCGAGGGCGATCACGCCCACCAGAGCGGCGATGATGACCAGCAGAGCAATCAGCGAGCGCCTGGCTCGCCTGACCGCGGGAGTGGACGCCACGAATCGACTTCTTTCTGTATGTGGGTTCGGTGCCCGGACCGGCCGGGATCGGGCGGCTCAGCCCTTGGGCGTCTCGCCCGCGTCGCCCTCGGGCGTCTGCTCCTCGGAAGCGGGATCGGTGGAGTCCACATCGGCCGCGTCGGCGCTCTCGGCCGCACTGCGACCGGGCTCCGATCCGCCAGCCTCGGCGACGCGCTCGCCGAACTCGGGATCGTCGTCGGGCGCGAGCTCGCTCGACGGCTCGTCCACCGCATCCGCGGCGGAGATGATCTGCGACACCGCGTTGCGGTGCACCACGAGAGTCGAGGTGCCGCTGCGCACGGTGACGCGGTTGTCGGCCTCGTCGACCTCCTCGATCACGCCGTAGATGCCCGACTGCAGCATGACCTCGGCTCCCGGGCGCATGTTGCTCTGCATCTCCTGCATGGCCGCCTGGCGCTTCTTGCCGTTGCGGAACATGAAGAAGATCAGCACGACGACGAGCGCCAGCATGACGATCATGA
>CALMSE010000087.1 GCA_937872275.1 uncultured Leucobacter sp.
CGGCGACCGCGAGGTGCGAGGCGCCGACCTCGTCGGCGAGCGCGCGGTAGACCGCGAGCGCCTCGTCGACCGCGCCGGGGAAGGCCTTCGCCGGGGCGAGGGTGTAGTCGGGCGCATAGACGGCCCGGCCGCTCGCCTTCGCGATTCCGCCGATGATGCCGAGGTAGACGGTCGGGTTGCCGGCGATGTACGCGCCGCCGTGCAGGTAGAGCGTGGCGATGGTCGCGGATCCGCCGTCGGGCACCACCAGGATGCCCGGGGTGCCTGCGACCTCGCGCGGCGTCACGGTGATCCCGTCGGGCACGGGCAGCGCGCCGAGGAACGCGACGAAGTCCTCGTGCGCCTTCTCGGGCGGGTCCGAGAAATTCGGGGCTGCGCCGCCGGACTCGGCGGCCGCGGCGAGCAGGGCGCTGAGCTGTTCTGCGCTCATGGGGGAACCTCCGCAGGGTCTGATCACTACTTCGTGATGGTGCCCCCATGCTCGCAACGGGCTCCACGGCGTGGCTTGTACCAGGCGGCACACTCCCTTGCCAACGGCAGCATTGATACCCGCTGCGGCGTCATTGCGCACGACTTCGACCATTGCACACCTGTCTGCCGCGACAACTCGTGTGAAACGGTCGAACGGGTGTGTGGTGAGGGAGCGGGATCGCCGGGCCTCGGCGCGCGGAGCGGGCTAGGCCCTCGCGCGGCAGGCGCTCGGCGTGACGCCGAACGCCTCCTTGAACGCCCGGGTGAAGTGCGCCCCGTCGGTGAAGCCGTAGCCCGCGGCGATGTCGGCGATCGTGAGGTGGGCCCGTGCGGGATCGACGAGGTCGAGGCGAGCGGCGTCCAGGCGCTCCGCGCGCACGTGACCCGCGACGGTCTCGCCGTGCTCGCTGAAGATCTGCTGCAGGTGGCGCGGCGAGACGTGCAGCGCCGCGGCGATCGTGCCGGGCGAGAGCGAGCGGTCGTCGAGGTTGCGGCGGATGTGGGCGCGCGCCTGCTCGAAGAGCCCCGCCCGCGAGGCCTGCGCCTCGCTGAGCCGGGGGGCCAGCTGCGCCTGCAGCAGCGCCGAGAGCAGCTCCCGGGTGGTGCGCGCGACCCGGCCGCCGCTCGTCCCGGAGAAGACCCCCAGGTTGCCCGCCAGGTTGGCGAGGTAGGGCACGACGACCCCTTCGAGGCCGCCCGCGGCGCCGAGCGGGCTGGCCGCGAGCTGGGGCACCTCGTCGCGCTGCAGGCCCAGTTCGCGATGCGAGAGCATGAGGATCAGGAAGTCGAAGCCCAGGTCGGCGGATATCCGGTAGTCCCTGTCCGTGGCCACCAGCCCGAGCAGGCCCGGGCGCAGCACGGCCTCGCGCCCCTCCTGGGAGAGCACCGCGCCGCCGCTCAGCGGCACGAAGACCTTCACGGCGTCGTCCGCCTCCCCGTCGCCGGCCGCCGGGTGCCAGATCTCGTGGGGGCTCGCGTCGACGTGGGCGAGCAGGAGATCGTCGACCCGGTGGGCCTCGATGTCGCTCGTGAAGCGCTTGCGCGGCGCGGCCTCGAACACGACGGGGCGGAACATGCTGCTCACCGAGGAACCGAACGGCTCGGGGTGGTCGAAGGAGCGCCGCCCGCTCCAGGCCGGAATCGAAGCAACAGCCGTCATGTTCACCCACCCCTTCGTGCGCCCGGAAGTCGGGCTCAGTATAGGCCGTTCTTCTGGATCGTCGGTATCCCGTGGGCGGGCGGCGGGCGGCGGGCGGCGAGCAGCAGATGGTGGTGCTGGCGCGCGCCTTCGCGGGTCGGCCGCGCATCCTGCTCATCGATGAGATGAGCCTCGGTCTCGCCCCGGTGGTGTTCCAGCGCCTGCTGCCGGTGGTGCGGTCGATCTCGCGCTCGGGTGTCGGGGTGCTGCTCGTCGAGCAGTTCGCCCATCACGCCCTCGGCATCGCAGACCACTCCCTGGTCTTCGCCAACGGCCGGGTCGGCTATGCCGGGCCGGCGGAGGCGCTGCTGGGCGACCCCGAGCTGCTGCACCGGGCCTATCTGGGCTGAGCGGCCGCGCGGGCCCTCACGCATCCGCGGTCTCGGCGCGCAGCTCGGCGACCACCCGCCGCAGCTCGAGCACGCCCGGGTGGTCGTCGCCGGTCCGCGTGCACAGCTCGATGGTGCACGGCGCGATGTCGTGGATCGGGATGAAATCCACCTCGGCCCCGGAGTGGTAGTCGGCGAGCGACGCGGCCGTGATCGCGACTCCCAGGCCCGCGGCGACCGCCTGCACCTGCTCGTCCATGGTGCGCACCAGCTGGCCCCAGCGGACGGGCCGGCCGCTCGGACGGGGGTCGACCGCCCAGTACGAGATCCACTCCGCCGGTGCGCGGTCGGTCGAGACGTGCGCCTCGTCGTCGATCTCGTCGATGGAGACGCTCTCCCGCCCCGAGAAGCGGTGCCCCCGCCGCACCATGACCACCCGCGGCTCCTCGGCGACGCGCTCGAGGGTGAGGCCGTCGATCAGGGGCAGGGGCGGCCGCACGAGCGCCGCGTCCACGACCCCCGACGCGACGGTGCTCGCCTGTTCGTCCCACTCCAGCTGGGTGAGCTCCAACGGCGAGGCGATCCGCTGCAGCAGGCGGGTGGAGAGGCGGTTCGGCCCGCCGTTGATGAAGCCGAGCCGCAGCACGCGATCCCGGCGTCTCGAGAAGCGGGCGAGATCCACCGCCGCGTCCTGGGTCGCCTGCAGGATCCGGTGCGCGTGCGCGAGCAGCAGCTCCCCGGCCTCCGTCGGCACGAGCGGCTGGGTGTCGCGGTCGATGAGCCGCACGCCGAGCTGCTGCTCGAGGCGGCGGATCTGCTGACTGAGCGCCGGCGCCGTCATGTAGAGGCGGGCGGCGGCGCGACCGAAGTTGCCCTCCTCGATCACCGAGACGAAGGAGTTGAGCACCCGAATGCCCGGGTCCATGCGCACAGCGTCG
>CALMSE010000088.1 GCA_937872275.1 uncultured Leucobacter sp.
CGCCCCGCGGGCCACGAGCTCGGCCACGGGCCCGGGCGAGCGGTTCCAGACCGTCACCCGGTGCCCCGCTTCGAGCAGCCGGCCGGCCATCGCCGCTCCCATGCCGCCCAGGCCGATGAAACCGATCCCGCCCATGCCGATCCTCCTCGTCGTCCCGCTGCGAGCCTCAGACGTTGTGGCGGATGCCGGTGCCGAGGTTGTTGTCGTTGAAGGAGTGGCCGTTCCAGTAGCGCGTGCCCGCGACGAGCAGTTCGTCGGCCGGGAAGCGGGTGATCACCTTGCAGCCCTCGGCGGTGACGACGACCTCCTCCTCGATGCGGGCGGCCGACGATCCGTCCTTCGTCGGAGAGTAGGTCTCGAGGGCGAACACCATGCCCTCCTCGATCTCGACCGGGTGGTCGAGCGAGTGGTAGCGGCTGATGAGCGGCTGCTCCCAGAGCGAGAGGCCGATGCCGTGGCAGTACTGCAGACCGAAGGCCTCCTCCTCGCTGCTGTAGCCGAGATCCGCCGCCGAGGGGAACGCCCGGGCGATGTCGGCGCTCGACGCCCCGGGCCGCACCTGGTCGATGGCCGCGTCGATGGCTTCGCGGGCCTGCGTGTAGGCGTCGCGCTGCTGCACGTTCGAGCTGCCGATGTTGAGCGTGCGGTAGTAGCAGGTGCGGTAGCCGTTGAAGGAGTGGATGATGTCGAAGTAGGCGGTGTCGCCCGGCCGCATCATGCGGTCGGAGAACACGTGCGGGTGCGGCGAGCAGCGCTCGCCCGCGATCGCGTTCACCGCCTCGACCTCTTCGGAGCCGAGCTCGTAGAGCACCTTGTTGACGAGCGCGACCGCGTCGTTCTCGCGCACGCCGACCCGCAGGAACCGGTACAGCTCGTCGTAGGCGGCGTCGACCATGCCGGCCGCGTGGCTGAGCAGGGCGATCTCGTCGATCGTCTTGATGCGGCGGGCCTGCTGCATGAGGTCCTGGCCGTTCACGATGCTGAGCCCCTCTGCCTCGAAGGCGCGCAGCACCGGGATCTCGACGACGTCGATGCCGATCGGCTCGTTCTGCAGTCCGTACTCGCGCAGGATCTCCGCGATGCGGCGCGCGTTGCCCCGCTCGACGCCGACCTCCTCCGGGATCGAGCCGCGCCAGGTCGAGAGCCCGGCGCGCCAGTTGTCCTCGTCGAGCCAGGGCGCGTGCATCTTGTGCTGGCGGGCGGCGGATCCGATGTCCCACAGGATCGGATCATGGCCGCGCATGAGCAGCACGCAGCGGAACAGCTTGTCGCGCGCCCAGTTGCCGATGTGCGTCGCCGTCGTGTAGCGGACGTTGTTCATGTCGAACAGGATCAGCGCGCCGAGCGACGACCGTTCCAGCTCGGCCTGGGCGCGGGCGAGGCGCTCGTCGCGCAGGCGCTCGAAGTTGACGCGCTCCTCCCAGTCGACGCCCATGACGGCGCCGGGCGAGGAGATGGGCGTCTGCGGGTGACCGGTGCGGGGGTGATGATGGTGGGCCACGGTGATCACTGCCTTTCTTGGATGGCGGAGGGTGGGGCGGTTCAGACGGGCTGGTACTCGCCCGGGGCGACCTCGTGGCGGACCGCCACGGGGGCGGGGCCGGGGCGGCCGGCGTGCTCCCAGATCGCCTCGACGAGCGCCTGGGTCGAGAGGCCGTACTTCTCGAAGAGGTAGGGGGCGCTCAGCGATCCCTCGCCGAAGACGTCCTGCAGCCCGATGCGCTTGAGCGGGCGCGCGAGCCCGGCCTCAGCAATCACCTCGGCGACCGCGCTGCCGAGGCCGCCGATCACCGAGTGGTTCTCGGCGCTGACGGCGACGCGCGCACCGGCGACCGCGTCGCGCACGGTCGCCGCGTCGAAGGGCTTCACGACCGGGGTGTGGACCACCGAGACGCTCACGCCTGCGTCGCGCAGGGTGCGCTCGGCCTCGAGCGCCGAGGCGAGCATCATGCCGTTCGCGACGAGCGCGACGTCGTCGCCCTCGGTGAGCACGCTCGCCCGATCGAGGGAGAAGCGGTGGCCCTCCTCGAAGATGACGGGGATCTCGCCGCGCTTGAGGCGCAGGTAGACGGGGCCGGGGATGTCGGCGATGGCGGGCACGACCTGCTCGATCTCGGTCGTGTCGGCCACGTCGATCACGGTGAAGTTCGGGAGCGCGCGCATGATCGCGACGTCCTCGATCGCCTGATGGCTCGGGCCGCCCGGGGTCGACAGGCCGGGCATGAAACCGATGAGGCGCACCGGCAGGTTCGGGTAGGCGACCGCGTTCACGATCTGGTCGTAGGGGCGCCGCGTCGCGAACACCCCGAAGGTGTGCACGAAGGGCTGCAGCCCCTCCCGCGCCAGGGCGCCCGCCATGCCGATCATGTTCGCCTCGGCCATGCCCGCGTGCACGAAGCGCTCGGGGAAGCGCTCCTGGAACAGGTCGATCTCGGTCTGCCTGGTGAGGTCGCCCGAGAGGCAGATGACGTCGTCGCGCCGCTCGGCGAGCGCGACGAGCGCGCGACCGTACGGCTTCAGCTGGGTGGAGTAGGGCGGGTTATGCATCGCTGAGCTCCTTGCGCGCGCGCTCCACCAGATCGGCGGGCAGTTTGATGAAGTGGCCGTCGGCGTCGGGCGGCAGCGCATCGATCCCGTGCACCGTCGAGGTGCGCGCGATGATGACCGAGGGTCGCTCGTCGGCCAGCGCCTCCTCGAAGGCCCGGTGCACCTCGGCGACGTCGTGTCCGTCGATGTCGACGGCGTGCCATCCGAACGACTCCCACTTGCCGAGGATCGGCTCGATCGTGGTGATGGTGTCGACGGGGCCGTCGACCTGGGAGTTGTTGGCGTCGAGGATCGCGACCATCCTCCCGAGCCGGTGGTGCGCCGCGAACATCGCGGCCTCCCACACCTGCCCCTCCTCCAGCTCGCCGTCGCTGATGAGGGCGAAGACGCGGCGGTCGCCGATTCCGCGCAGGCGGTCGGCGAGGGCGAAGCCGGCGGCGCCGGAGAGCCCCTGTCCGAGGGAGCCGCAGGTGAGATCGACGAGCGGCGTGCGCTCGGTGCCGATCGCCTCGAGCTCCGAGCCGTTCCTGCCGTATGTCGCGAGCTGCTCGTCGCTGAGCCGGCCGAGCTCGGCCGCCGCGGCGTAGGCGGCGATGATGTAGTGCCCCGGGGAGCACACGAAGCGGTCGGTGCCGGGGCGCAGGTAGCTTCCGTAGAGCGCCGCGACGGCCTCGGCGCTCGACAGGGCCTGGCCCAGATAGCCGAAGCCCTGGGGCGCGACCATTTCGAGCGCCCGTCTGCGGATCGCGCGAGCGAGGCGTGCGGTCTCGTTCAGCTGCGTGGTCATGTGGTTCCTTCGTTCAATCTGGACAAGTGGCTATGCCAATTGAAAAGCTACCCAGTAGGCTCTTGACTTGTCAACGCTCCGACTTGTGCGTTTTCCATAGACTGGTGCTGCTCTTTGGGCCCCGGGTGCCGATCCACGATTTCCGAACGGAGCGTCGATGAACGAAACCACCGCGCGCGCAGCGTTCCCGCCGGTGCGCCCCGTCGCGACGAGCCGGCTCGCCGACGAGGTCGTGGAGCAGATCCGCTCGATCATCCTCGAGAACGACCTGCAGGAGGGCACCCGGCTGCCGTCGGAGCGGGATCTCTCGCAGCGGCTCGGAGCCAGCCGGCCCATCGTCGCCCAGGCCCTGCGCATCCTCTCGATGATGGGCCTCGTCGACATCCGGCCGGGTTCGGGGGTCTACGTCGTCAGGCGCCCCGAGCACCTCGTCGTGCAGGCCATGCAACTGATGCGGGACGTCGAGAACGACACCCCCGAGCACCTGCTGGAGCTGCGCCTCACCCTGGAGGACACGGCCACGGCCCTCGCGATCGAGCGCTGCTCCCCGCAGGACATCGCGGACATCGACGCCGCGCTCGAACGCATCGTGGAAGCCTCCACGCCCTCGGCCTGGGTCTCGGCCGACGCGGTCTTCCACTCCGAGCTCGTGCGCGCGGGAAAGAACGCCTATCTCTCGATGATGTTCGAGGCCGTGCACAACATCGCCGTCAGCAGCACCTACCAGGGCTGGGTCGAGTCGGGGGATCCTCCCGAGTGGCTGCTGAGCGCGACGGCGCGACCCGACCGCCTCCATCTCGAGATGCTCGAGGCGCTCCGCGCGCGCGACGCCGCCGCCATGCACGCGGCGGTCATCGCCCATCACGAGGCGATGGTCAGCCACCTGATCCAGGGCTGAGCGAATGCGCGGCCGGCCCGGCCCGGTTGGGCGGCCTCAACTGCTGAAGAGCTTGATGAAGCCCTCGGCCCCGCGCTCCAGCTCGGCACGGTAGTCGGCGCCCGACAGCAGGCCGACGAGCGTCGGCCTGCCGAGGGAGACCGCGCGGTTGCCGCGGCCCACCTCCCGGGCGATCTCGTGCGCCCGCGCCAGCACCGCACCGGCCGTCGGCAGCACCTCGTCGACGATGCCGAGCGCGAGCGCCTCGGCCGAGCTGAACGGCACCCCGGTCAGCGCATTGCGCAGGGCGGCCTTCGGCGGCACCCGCCGGCTCGCCGGCACCTGGGCGATCATCGGCCAGGTGCCGATGGCGGCCTCGATGGTGCCGAACGACGCCGCCTCCGCCGCGATCACGATGTCGGCGGCGCAGGCGAGGCCGAAGCCGCCCGCGAGCGCGTCGCCGTTCGCGGCGGCGATGACGGGCAGCCGCGTCTCGGCGAGCGCGGCGAAGAGGTCGACCGCGGCCTCGGCGAAGACACGGGCCGTTCCGGTCTCGCGGATGTTCGGCCCGTCCGCGCCGCCGCAGAAGGCCTCCCCCGCGCCCGTCAGCACGAGAGCCGTCACCGACTCGTCGGCCTCGAGCCGCAGCACCGCGTCGGCGAGCTCGCGCGTCAGGCTCGTGTCGAGCAGATTGCGATCGCCGCGCCGCAGCGTGGCCCGGGCGACGCCCCCGTCGCGGGTGATCTCGAGCTGTTCGGATGACATGGTCTTCTCCTTCAATCCTCGATGTCGAGCGCGAAGCGCGCCTCGCACAGTTCGGGAAGCCGCGCGAGGAGATCCCGGTGCGCGGGGTGGTCCCAATAGGCGGTCCGCATCGTCTGCAGGTCGACGAGGTCGGTCGTGCAGACGTAGTCGTAGCCCCGGGCGAGCCCCGTGGGGTTGGTGTTCTCGCCCCAGTGCACCCGCAGCACGCCGGAGCACGCCTCGATGCCCCGGGCGAACTCGGCGAGCAGCCGCTCGAGCGGCTCTCGTTCGTTGTCGCCCCGCGAGACGACGAGGATGTGGCTCAGCATGTCATGCTCCCTTCGGCAGGATTCCGGCGCGGCGCCCGGGCCACGGCTCTAGACCGCGACCGGCAGCGGGCCCTCGTAGTCGAGCAGCAGCTTGCCGTAGACGTCGGTGGCGATGCCGGGCGTGGCGTGCACGTGGCTGCCGCCCACGAACGAGTCCTGGAAGACCCGGGAGAGCCGACTCGTCGTCATGAAGGTGGAGGAGCCGCCGGCCTTCATGAGCACATCGATGGCCTCGTTGATCTGCTCGACGACGAAGCCGGTGTCGTTGCGGATCCGGGCGCGGATCAGCGGGCTCGGGTACTCGTCGGCGATCGCCGCGCGGTCGATGTCGGAGCAGGCGCGGAAGGCGATCTGCTCGGCCGCGTCGATCTTCGCCGAGGCCCTCGCGATCGTGATCTGGTGCGACGGCGAGGTGTTCGCGACCCCGTAGGCGGTGCCCACGACGCCCTTGGTGCGCAGCCGAGCGACGATCTCATCGAAGACCGCCTTGCCGAGGCCGATCTGGATCGCGCCGAAGATGATCGTGCCGGTCGCGAGGAAGGGCGCGCGGGATCGCGGCTCGGCCCGCGCGTACTCGGTGGCGTAGTCGCCATCGACCATCGCGAGCATCGACTGGATGCGGTGGTCGGGCACGAAGGTGCCGCTCGTGGTGACCGTGTCGCTGCCGGTGCCCTTCAGCCCGATCGGGTTCCAGGTGCGCTCGATGCCCCACTCGCCCGGCTGCAGGATCGCGAGGGAGGGGGTCTTCCCGCCGTCGGGGCCCTCGGAGAGGAAGCCGACGATCGCGTGCGTCGCCGCGAAGGATCCGGAGGCGTACGGCCAGGCGCCCGTGATGACGTAGCCGCCGTCGACCCGCTCTCCGACCACGCCGGAGGCGAGCACCACGCAGCAGCCGGCGTCGGGGTTCTCGCCCCAGATCTCCTCCTGGGCGCGCTCGCACCAGGTCGAGGCGAACCAGTTGCCGATGTTCAGCAGCATCGTCGACCAGGCGGTGGAGCCATCGGCCCGTGCCAGCTCGGAGAGCACCTCGACGAAGGTGCGCGAGTTCGTCTCATGACCGCCGAAGCGCCGGGGCACGGTCAGCTTCAGCAGGCCCGCGTCGCGGAGCGCATCCATCACGACGGGCTCGACGCGTCCCGCCTCCGAGCCGGCCTCGGCGTGCTCCTGGATCAGCGCGTTCAGCGCGGTGGCGCGGGCGATCAGCTCGTGGTTCGGCTCGGTGGTGTCGAGCCGGGTCCCCCCGGCCGTCGCGACTGCAGTCATGGCTAAACTCCTTTGTTCTCTGCAAGTGGTTGGTTTCGGATGGCCCGGCCCCGCGGGGCTAGACCCCCTCCTGCGCCGGTCGGCCCGCGGCCGCCGACTCTTCCTGGAAGTATTCCTCGGGGCCGCGAGCCGGACCATGTCGCTCGGAGCCAGAAAGCCCGGCTGCGCTGTGCACCGTGACCAAAGCGCCGTCGCCGCCCGCCTCGGGCACCTTGGCGCGGCGGCCCCAGCGGCCCTTGAAGCGGTCGCCGACGATCGCGATCACGAGCACCACGCCGGTGAGCACCTGCTGCCAGAAGGAGGGGACGCCCGAGATGCTCAGCCCGTTCTGCAGCAGCCCGACGAAGATCACGCCGAGCGCCGTGCCGCCGACGCCGCCCGTGCCGCCGGTGAGCGCGGATCCGCCCAGCAGGATGGCCGCGATCGCCTGCAGCGGCAGGGTGTTGTCGACGACCGGGGTCGCGGCCCCGATCCTGCCGACCGCGATGAGCCCGCCGATCGCGGCCGTTCCGCCGGCCACCGCGTAGACGACGGCGGTGACCCGTTTCGTGCGGATGCCCGACAGGCGCGCCGCGAGGGGTCCACCGCCGACCGCGTAGACCGCACGGCCGAAGTAGCTGCGCCGCTGCACGAGCAGCAGCAGCGCCCACACGGCGGCCATCGCGAGGATGACCACGGGGATCGGGCCGAGCGAGCCCGTCGAGAGCCAGCTCAGCACGGGGTCGCTCACGTAGAACGACTGGGTGTTGGTCCACAGGCTCACCGCGCCGGTGAAGCTGATCATCGTCGCGAGCGTGACGACGAACACGTTCAGCCCGAGATAGCCGATCATCGCGCCGTTGGTGAGCCCGGCGAGCACCGCCCCGAACAGTATCGTGACGACGAGCGCCGCGATCGAGGGGAGGCCGATCAGCAGGAGCTGGGCGAAGAGGATGCCCGACGCGGCGGCGACCGCACCCGAGGAGAGATCGATCCCGCCCGAGATCACGACGAAGGTGGCCCCGATGGCGATGAACCAGAGCACCGCCACCGACGAGATCGCGTTCACCAGGTTCGCGGGGGTGAGGAACACCGGCTGGGAGACGCCGAACACGAGGAGCAGCACGATCGTGAGCAGCAGCAGGATCCTGATGCTGGCCGTCGACCGCCAGATCGTCGCGAGGGCCGAGGCGACGGCGCCGCCGCGCGGCGCCCGGGTCTCGGGGGTGGTGCGTGTCACAGGTGGCCTCCTACCAGGCTGGTCAGTGTGTTCTCATCGAGCTCCTCGGCGGAGCGCTCGGCGATGACCCGGCCCCCGAACAGCACGATGACGCGATCGCAGAGCGTCAGCAGCTCGTCGTTCTCGGAGGAGCTCACGAGCACCCCCAGGCCCTCATCCGCGACCTCGCGCAGGCGGTCGTGGATGTCGCTGCGAGCCCCCACGTCGATGCCGCGGGTCGGTTCCTCGAGCAGCAGCAGCCCCAGGTCGAGCTCGAGCCACTTGCCGAGCACGATCTTCTGCTGGTTGCCGCCGCTCAGGGAGCTGACCGGAGCCTGCGGGTCGCCCGCGCGGATGCCGAAGGATCGCTGCCGGCCCGCGAAGCGGCGCGACTCGTCGCGCCGGTCGATCCGCGACAGCCCGCGCCGCGAGCTCGTGACGGGCAGCACCAGGTTCGCGGTCGACGACATCGGCCGCACGACGCCCTGGTTCGCGCGATCCGGCGGCACGTACCCGATGCCGGCGCGGATCCGGCTGCGCGGATCGGCGCCGCGGAGCTCCTCGCCCCGGTACCGCACCCGGCCCGAGCGGGGCTTCAGCGCCCCGAAGATCATCGCGAGCAGCTCCTCGCGGCCCGACCCTCCGAGGCCGGCGACGCCGACGATCTCGCCGGGCCTGAGCGACAGGCTCACGCCCGCGATCGTGTCGCCGTGCAACTCGTGCAGTTCGAGCACCGCCTCGTCGCCGATCGCCCGCGTGCGGCGCACGGCCGGGCCCCGCTCCTTCGCGGGCTCGGCGCCGGTCATCGTGCGGACGAGCGATTCGACCGTGTACTCGGCGGTGGGCCTCGTCTCCACGTGCCGCCCGTCGCGCATGACGGTGACGGTGTCGGCGAGCTCGAAGACCTCGTCGAGACGGTGCGAGACGAAGATCACCGCGACGCCCGAGGCCGCGAGCCTGCGCACCACGTCGTGCAGATCCTTGACGCGGTCGTCGGCCAGCGAGCTCGTGGGCTCGTCGAGGATGAGGATGCGGGCCCGGGTCGCGATCGCGCGGGCGATCTCGACGACCTGGCGCTGATCCGCCCGCAGCGCCCCGACCGGGGTGTCGACGGGCGCGCCGAGACCGAGCGAGTCGGTGATCTCCGCGGCGTCCCTCGCGCTCGCAGCCCAGTCGACCCCGAAGGGGCCGCGCCGCAGCCGGCCCATGAGCACGTTCTCGGCGACCGTGAGGTGCGGCACGACCGCGGTCTCCTGGGAGACCAGCGCGACGCCGGCCGAGACGGCCTCCGCGGGGCTGTGGAAGGAGACCGGGGCGCCCGCGAGCCGGACGGTGCCGGAGTCGGGGCGCTCCTCCCCCGACAGGATCTTGAGCATGGTCGACTTGCCCGAGCCGTTGGTGCCCATCAGCGCGTGCACCTCGCCGGCCCGGGCGACCACGAGCTCGCCGTGCTCGATGGCTCGAATGCCGCCGTAGCGCTTCGAGATCCCCTCCATCGCGAGCAGCGGCGAGCCCTTCGCGTGGTCGTCGGTCATCACCCGATCCAGGGGATGTCGGCGGCCGTCTCCGGCGTCACCAGCACGCCCGGCACGTTGACCGTGGTCGGGAACGTCGCCTCGGGATCGGCGACCACCGTCATCGCGACGTCGGCGGCGACGGTGCCGATGCGCTCCCAGGCGGTGCGGAACACGACCGCGAGGCGCCCGTCCTTCAACCCGTCGAGCGCGATGCTCTGGCCGCTGTTCGGGTTGGCGAACAGGATGTCGGTCTTGCCCGCCGTGGCGGCGGCGGACTGCGCCGCGAGCGAGGACTGGTCGTTGTAGGCGACGATGATGTCGACGTCGGGGTATTTCGCGACGAGCGCGCCGCCCGCGGCGCTGTAGCCAGCCGGCGCGTCGCTCTGCGAGTCGATGCGGCCGAGGTATTCGAGGCCGAGCTGCTCGCCCCAGTAGATCTGGCGCTCGCTGATGTAGCTGAGCGTGTCGACGGGGGCGGCGAAGCCCATGACCGCGAAGCTCGCTCCGGGGTTCTGCTCGGCGAGGTACGACATCGACGACCAGACCGCGTAGTCGATCGCCTGGTTCACGTTGGTCACCGCGGCGGCCACGTCGGGCTGCGTGACATCGGGCGGCGTCATCAGCGCGATGAACGGGATGCCGGCCTCCTGGGCCGCCTCGATGCCGGGGGCGAGGGCGGCGCCGACGACCGGGTAGCCGATGATCACGTCGACTCCCTGCAGGATGAGCTCGTCGATCTGGCTCTGCTGCTTCTGTACGTCGAGCCCGGCGTCCTTGACGATCATCGTGCCGCCGAGCGCCTCGACCTCGGCCTGCGCCGCCTCCTGCATGGCCTGCAGCACGGGCTGCGCGCCGCTGATCTGCAGGAAGCCGACCGTGACGGGCTCCGCCGAGACCTCGGGGCGGGGCACCTCCTGGAAGAACTCGGCGTCGGGGCCGTCATAGGCCGGGTCGACCTCCCAGACGAACTCGGAGCCCTCGCTCGAGCCGCCGCCGTTCTCGGTCGCGGGTGCGGCGGCAGAGCCTCCGCCCGCGCATCCGGCGAGCAGGGCGGCCGCGGCCAGGGGCACGGCCAGCAGGGCCGGCAGGCGCTTCATTCTCATCAGGTTCTCCTTTGAACGTGGATCGTCCGCGTCGGCGACGGGTCCGGCTCCGCACTCTCCCGGACGGGGGCGCGGCTAGGACTCATGATGCTCGGGCGCGACTCCCGCCGATATGTGTACAGCATCCAGGACATGCCGGGTGCGCTGTTCACCGCTCATAAGCCGGACGGCTTTTCCTGGCGAAGGGTCTTCCCTTGCACAAGGAGTTGTGCACAGAATAGAGAATCTGGCTATGCCAGTAAGCCGCATATCGTTCAGATCGCGGCGTCCGATGATCGCGTCACCGTCGACCGCACAGGAGGGCATCATGCCGCACGACTGGATCCTCGCCCTGCAGGCCCCCGGCGAACCCCGGGGCCTCTCCTCGCTCGGCCTCCGCCGCCGAGCGATCGCCGCCCTCGGCCGGGGCCCCGTCGACTGGGGCATCGCGGCCTCGCGGAACATGGCCGAGTACATCCTGAAGAGCGTGCCCGAGTGGCCGGGCTCCCGGTCGGAGGAGGAGACCGAGGCGCTGCAGCGCGCCGTGGAGGCCTCGCTGCTCGACACCGTCATGGCGCTCCACACCGGCGACCTGTCGCTGCTGTGCGACTCGCTCGAGCCCGTCGAGAACGTGGCCTTCTTCGTGCAGAACGAGATCCCGCTCGGCGAGGTCATGCGCAACGTGCACGCCGGAGAGGAGTTCACCACCCGGAGCCTCCTCAGCGAGATCGAGCTGCACGTGAGCGAGGGCGAACGGCTGCCCGCGGTCAAGGCGATGATGAGCGACGTCGTGACCGCCTGGTCGCTGTTCGCCCGGCACGTGAGCCTGACCTACGAGCGCGAGGCGGAGCGCTGGGCCCGGAGCAAGGACGCCCTGCGCATGCGCATCGTCGAGGAGATCGTCGAGGGCAGCAACCGTCCACCCGCGAACGCCTCGAGGGATCTGGGCTACGCGCTCGAGCAGCCGCATCTCGCGCTGACCCTCACGCTGCCGACGATGGCCATCGAGACGGCCCGCGCCTTCGACTTCGCCTCCGTCTCCGCATCGATCGCCCGCGCCTGCGGCAGCCCGCACCGGCCGCTCGTCGTGCGCCGCGGCGCGGCCCGCTGCGACGTGTGGATCGGCAGCCCGCGGGTGCCCTCCCCCGCCGAGTCCATCGCCGGCGCGCCGTGGCCGTCGGAGCTGCGGATCGCGGTCAGTCGCGTGCATCCGGGCGCCGAGGGCTTCCGGCTCGGACGCCTCGAGGCGCGGGCCGCATCGCGCATGACCCAGTTCGTCCCGACCCACCACCCGGTCACCGACTACGCCGACGTCGAGCTGGTCTCGCTGCTCTCGATGGACCTCGAGCGTGCGCGGGGCTTCGTCTCGCACACGCTGGGGCCGCTCGCGGAGGACGATCCGCGATCCTCCGAGCTCCGCGAGACGCTCGCCACCTACATCGACACCGGTGGCGTGATCGCCGACACGGCGCAGCGCCTCTACGTGCATCGCAACACGATCAGCTACCGGCTGCAGCAGATCGAGAAGTCGATCGGCCGCTCCTACGACCTCGCGGCGACGCGCACGGCGATCGAGCTGGTGCGCCGAGTGCCCCAGCTCATGCAGCGCGCGAAGGCGGCGTGAGGCGGGGCGCGCTCATCCGCGGGGCACGAGCACCTGCCGGGGGAAGCGCTCGGCGAGTTCGAGCGCCGAGCGGATCTCGAGATAGCCGCCCGCCCCCGGCAGCATGCTCTCGATCTGGTTCAGTCGGTAGCTGACGGTGTTGCGGTGGGTGTGCAGCGCGTTCGCGGTCACCGAGACGGATCCGTGCGAGTCCAGGCTCACCTTCAGCGTCTCGCGCAGCTCCTGCTCCCTGACGCCGTCCACCGCCAGGGGACCGAGGCATCGCTGCACGAGTTCCCGAGCCCGCTCGGGCGACGAGAGCAGCATCGCGACGAGCTCGTTCCCCTCGTACGAGACGAGCCCCTCCTCGTCCCCGCCCAGCGCCGCGAGCCGCTGCGCGTCCTTCGCCTGCTCGTACGTCGAGCGCATGCCCTCGGATCCCGCCATGACCGCGCCCTGCGCGGCGCGGAGGGCGAGCGGCCACCACTCCTCGTGCGCGAGTGCGGGAAGGTCGGCCGCGCTCCTCCCCGAGAACCAGAGCTCGGCGCTGCCCTGCCCCAGGCGGAGCAGGAGCCCCGCGGAGCGCGGGAAGCTGCGCTCCCGGATCATCTCGGCCATCCGTTCGAAATCGAAGGCCCGGGCGGCGTCGATGTCGACCTGCTCCAGCCACAGGATGACGGAGCGGTGCATGAGCCCGATGTCGTAGCCGAGGATCTCCCCGGCAGAGTCCTGATCGAGCGGCCGGCGCTCGAGCAGTCTCGCGATGACCGCGCGCTGCCTGCCGATCCGGCTCTGCCGCCACGCCTCGAGCTCGTGGGTGTAGATCTCGGAGATGTTCTGGATGAGCCACGACCAGCCGGCGGCCACGTCCCGGCTCGTCTGCTGCGCCGCCCGGAAGCGGAGCTCGGGCGGCAGCACCTCCTCGATGACCGCCAAGAGCTCGTGCGCGAGGAACTCCTGCCCGATGTGCACCATGCGGACCACCTCGTGCAGCGGGATCTCGCGCGAGACGTAGAACGCGGTGTTGTCCTTCGGCTCAGCCGAGGAGGCCAGCATCGAGGTGTCCCCCGTCGCGAGCACGGCGAGGGTGTCGAGCGTGCTCGCCTCGGTCGCCCGGCGCAGGGTCTCGACCTCCTCGGCGTCGCGATGCGCCTCGGGATCGGAGACGGCGAGCAGGATCTGGTCGGCCATGCGCCTCCCCGCCCGGACGCCCCATCGCGTCGGGCCGTCGCCGATCACCGCCGCCACCCGCGTTCGGGTGCGGATCGAGCTGTAGACGATCTCGGGCGTCTCCGCGTCGAGCTCGAGAACCCATGACCGCTGCACTGCGCCCCTCTCCCCTTCCGGCCTCGGTGCCGCTACGGCGAGTCTCACCCATCGGCCGCCGACCCGCAAGCTCCTCATGCACGGGTCACAAAGACCGCCGGATATCTGTCGGCCGCGCATAAACGCGGCCGAAGAGGGAGGCCGCGCGAACCGCCCGGCACACGCGCCCCGCGAAGTTCGGCCCGCGGAACCATGGCGGAGGACCTCCCCGTCTTCCAGAGTTCAGGAAAGGGCCCGTCGGAGGCCCTCCCAGCGAAGAAGGTGGTGGAGCCATGTCGGAGACGGCTTGGAATTCGGGTGTCGACACGGAGATCGTCGAACGGGCGCGCGCGCTGCGCGACCTGATCGCGGGCGAAGCGGAGCAGGGTCAGGCGGACCGGCAGGTGACGCAGCGGGTGCTGGACGCCATGGATCGGGAGCGCCTCCTGAACATGCTCGTTCCCCAGCGCCTCGGCGGCCCGGGGGCGAATGTGCGGACCATGATCGAGGCCCTCATCGAGCTCGGGAAGGCCGACGCCTCGGCCTGCTGGACCGCGGCCCTGCTCAACGCCTGCACCTGGTTCTGCCTCGCCTTCAGCGATCGGGCCCAGCAGGACATCTGGGGCGACGACCCGAACGCGAAGGCGTGCGGCATCTTCATCCCGGGCACCACGCGGCGGGTCGAGGGCGGGTACCTGCTGAGCGGCGAGTACCCCTACGCCTCGGGGAACAGCAGCGCCGGCTGGGCCACGCTGGGCATGCTCATCGAGGGGCCGGACGGGGCGCCCGTGATGGCGATGGGCATCGTGCCGAGGAGTCACTGGACGGTCGAGGACACTTGGTACACGCTCGGCATGCGGGGCACCGGCAGCAACACCCTCGTCGTCGAGGACGCCTTCGTGCCGGATCACGCCGTGATGACCTTCGCGGATCTGGGCGAGGGGCGCTACGAGACGTCGCACTTCGATACCGAGCCCATATCCCGGGCCGCGTTCCTGCCGGTGGGCACGGTCATCCACGCGACCTCGGCGATCGGCGCTGCGAAGGCCGCGCTCGAGTACACGCTCGAGAAGCTGCCCCACCGGCCGGTGGCCTACACGATCTACCCCGAGTCCCGGAACTCCCCCACCCACCACCTCGCGGTGGCGCAGGCCGCGAGCAGCATCGACGCCGCGCATCTGCTGATCGCGCGCGCCTGCGACGACATCGACGACTACGCCGCCCGCGGCGAGTACCCCGGCGCTCTCGCCCGAGCGCGGATGCGCATGGACACGAGCCACGCCGCGACCCTGTGCAGAGACGCGATCGACCTGCTCATGACGGCGAACGGAGCGGGCGCCTTCGCGGAGAAGAGCCTGCTCGGCCGGATCTGGCGCGACGCGAACACCGGCGGACGCCACTCCTTCGCGACACCGGAGATCGGCAGCGAGGTCTACGGCCGCGTGCTCCTGGGCGCCGACGACCCGATCTCGATCCCGGTCTGAACAACGCCCGGCATCCGCGCCCCCTGTCGTTCGGAACGGCAGGGGGCGCGGGCGTCAGTTGAGTTCCTGCCTCGGCACCCACACCTGCTTGATGATCATGAGCACCATCGCCGTCACCGGGATCGAGATGAGGGCGCCCAGCAGGCCGAGCAGCGTGCCGCCGGCGAGCGCGCCGATCACCACCAGCGCGCCCGGCACCGAGACGACCCGGTTCATGATGCGCGGCGTGAGCAGGTAGGCCTCGACCTGCATGTAGATGAGGTAGTAGACGGCCGAGATGATGGCGGCCGTCGGGGATTCGAAGAGCGCGACGAGGGAGACGAGCACGGTGGCCAGCACGGAGCCGAAGAGCGGGATGAGGGCGAGGAAGAACACGCCCACCGCGACCAGGCCGGCGAACGGCACGTGCACGATCGACATCATGATGAAGCCGAGCACCGAGTTGATGAGGGCCAGGATCACGATGCCGTTGACGTAGCCGCCGACCGACTTCGTGATCTGCTCGGTGATGTCGATCACCTG
>CALMSE010000089.1 GCA_937872275.1 uncultured Leucobacter sp.
CGATGCCGCGCGGGGCGCCGCCGCGACGGCGGAGGCGAGCGGCCGCGGGGGCCTCTGCGCCACGGAGCGCGAGAGCGAGCAGATCAACCTCATGATCGGAGCCCCGGGGCTGCGGGCGGGCGACGAGCGCCGCTTCGCCTTCGGCCTCATGAACTCGGTGCTCGGCGGCGGCATGTCGAGCCGGCTGTTCCAGGAGATTCGCGAGAAGCGCGGGCTGGCCTACACCGCCTACTCCTTCGGCGCGAGCTACAGCGATGGCGGCGTCTTCGGCATGTACGCGGGCACGGCCCCGGAGAAGGCCGCCGAGGTCGCGGAGCTCGCCCGGGCCGAACTGCAGAAGGTGGCGGAGGAGGGCATCACCGAGGAGGAGCACGAGCGGGCGCTCGGACAGCTCGCGGGCTCGATGGCGCTCGCCCTCGAAGACAGCGACACCCGAATGGGCCGCCTCGCGCGCGCCGAGCTGGGCACCGGCGAGCTCTTCACCTTCGACGCCTCGCTCGAGCGGTTCCGGGAGGTGACGGCGGAGGAGATCCGCGGCATCGCGTCCGAGATCGCGGCGCGCCCGCAGACCGTCGTCGCGGTCGGCGACGTCGCGCACAGCACCCTCCGGGCGTAGCCGCCGCGCGCCCCGGTACCCTGGACGCATGTCATCAGTCGCCGTCTCAGGAGCCCGGGGCCGCCTCGGCTCCCTCGTCTGCCAGGTGGTCGAGGATCATCCGGCCTTCACGCTCGGGGCCCAGCTCTCGAGCGCGTCCGGCCCCGACGCGGGCGCGGACGCGGCGATCCTCTTCGACGTGAGCCATCCCGACGCATCGCCCGGCATCGTCGAGCGCGCGCTGCGCCGCGGGCAGCGGGTGATCGTGGGCACGAGCGGCTGGTCGGCGGAGCGCCTCGACCCGCTGCGCGCGCTGATCGACGAGCTGCCGGGATCCGCCGCCATCGTCGTGCCGAACTTCTCGCTCGGCTCGGTCATCGGCACGACGCTCGCGCGCGTCGCCGCCCCCTACTTCGACGGCGTCGAGATCATCGAGGCCCATCACCCGGGCAAGGTCGACTCGCCGAGCGGCACCGCCGTGCGCACCGCCGAGCTCATCGCCGAGGCCAGGGGAGGGGAGGCCGCCCCGGCGCCCTTCGCCGATCAGCCGGCCCGGGGGCAGCTGGTCGCGGGCATCCCGGTGCACAGCCTGCGCCTCTCGGGCGTCATCGCGCGCCAGGAGGTGCGCTTCGGCGGCAGCGGAGAGGTGCTCACGGTGACCCACGACACGCACTCGAACGACTCGTACCGCGCGGGCATCCGCGCGGCGCTCGAGGCGATCGGCTCGGTCTCCGGGCTCGTCGTCGGGCTCGACAGCCTCCTCGGCATCGACCGCGTGCTCGGTGCGGCGGGCCCGCCCGGAAACGGCCGCCCGTGAGCGCGCGCACCCGGGCCATCGTCGGCGTCGCGATCATGAGCGCGCTGCTCGTGCTCTACTTCGTCTTCGCGGGCGTGCGGGCGGTCGCGCTGCTCGCCTCGGGCACCCCGCTCGCCATCGCGATGGGCGTCGCGCTCATCGTGCTGCCGCTCATCGGGGCCTGGGCGCTCGTGCGCGAACTGCTGTTCGGGGTGCGCTCCACCGCGATCGTCGACGAGCTCGACGCCCAGAACCTGCTGCCCGACGACCTCGGCGAGGCGACCGCGACCGGGCGCGCCGACCGCGCGACCGCCGACGCGGTGTTCGCGCGCTACCGATCCGAGACCGAGGCGTCTCCCGACGACTGGCACTCGTGGGCGCGGCTCGGCATCGTGTACGACGCCTGCGGCGATCGCAGCCGGGCGCGGGCCGCCATGCGGGAGGCGATCTCGCGCAGGCGCGCCGGGTGAGGACGCCCGCATGAAGCGGTTCCTGGAACGTCAATCCGACCTCTCGGTCGCCTCCGCGGCCTTCTACCTGGCGGGCGGCGTCATCTCGATCCTGTCGATCACCGTGTTCAGCAGCGACCTCAGCACGCCCGGCATGGTGCGGCCGATCACCACGGTCCTCTCGTTCGCCGTCGCCGCGGCCTTCCTCGTGTGGGGTCGCACGTTCAACCGCACGCTGGCGCTCGCGCTGCTCTGCACGAGCGCCCTGCTCGTGCTCGCGCTCGTCTTCATCGCGCCGTCCATCGTGCGCGCGATGAACACGGGCCTCCTGTTCTTCACGATCATCGTCTACCTGGTGTGGTTCGGCCCCATGTGGTTCGCCCGGCTGTTCGGCGGCGGATGGCTCGCCGTCTACTGCACGGTCATGCTGATCAGATTCGAGGGCGATGCGGCGCTCTACGTGTCGACGCTCGTGCTCACCTCGGCGGTGCTCGGCGAGCTCGTCGGCATCTACAAGAACCGTCTCGAGGCCTCCACCCTCACCGATCCGCTCTGCGAGGTCTGGAACAAGCGGGCCTTCGGCGCGGCGCTCGCGAAGAGCGTCTCGACCGCGCAGCGCACGGGCCGCCCGCTCAGCCTCATGTACCTCGACCTCGACGGCTTCAAGCAGGTCAACGACCGTTTCGGCCATGCCGAGGGGGACCGGATCCTGCGCGGCTTCGCGCGGGCGATCGAGGCGAACGTGCGCTCGCAAGACGTCTTCGGCCGTCTCGGCGGCGACGAGTTCGCCCTGCTGCTCCCCGAGACCGGGCGGGAGGAGGCGGAGGAGATCGGCCGGCGGCTCCGGCGGCTCGACACGGGCGCCGAGTGGTCGTTCGGCGTCGCCCAGCTGCACGAGGGCGAGCACGTGCACGAGTTCACCTCCCGCGCCGACGCGCTCATGCTCGAGCGGAAGCGGCAGCGCGGGTCCGCGAGGTAGCGGGGCTGCGGGACGGCCCGGGTTGCGGGACGGCTCGGGCCGGTAGTCTTGACGACATGGCCGAGACTCCCGCGATTCCCACCCCCTACGAGGATCTGCTGCGCGAGGTGCTCGAGCACGGCACGCCGAAGGCGGATCGCACGGGCACCGGGACGCGGAGTCTCTTCGGCAGGCAGATCCGCTTCGACCTCGCCGACTCCTTCCCGCTCATCACGACCAAGCGCGTGCATTTCAAGTCGGTGGCGTACGAGCTGCTGTGGTTCCTCCGCGGCGAGGGGAACACCGCCTACCTGCGCGAGCACGGTGTCACGATCTGGGACGAGTGGGCCGACGAGCACGGCGACCTCGGCCCGGTCTACGGGGTGCAGTGGCGGTCGTGGCCGACGCCGGGCGGCGAGCACATCGACCAGATCGCGCAGGTGATCGAGCAGATCCGCGCGAACCCCGACTCGCGGCGGCACCTCGTCTCGGCCTGGAACGTCGCCGAGCTCGACGAGATGGCGCTCATGCCGTGCCACGCGTTCTTCCAGTTCTACGTCGCAGGGGGCCGGCTCAGCTGCCAGCTCTACCAGCGCTCGGCCGACATGTTCCTCGGCGTGCCCTTCAACATCGCCTCCTACGCGCTGCTGACGCTCATGGTCGCGCAGCAGACCGGCCTCGAGCCGGGCGAATTCATCTGGACGGGCGGCGACTGCCACATCTACGACAACCACGTCGAGCAGGTGCGCGAGCAGCTGACGCGCGAGCCCTACCCGTACCCGCGCATCGAGATCGCGAAGCGCGATTCGATCTTCGACTACGACTTCGACGACTTCGAGCTGGTCGACTACGCGCACCATCCCGGCATCAAGGCCCCGGTGGCGGTGTGAGGATCGACCTGGTCTGGGCCGAGGCCCGCGGCGGCGCCATCGGCCGCGACGGCGCGATGCCGTGGCGCCTGCCCGAAGACCTCGCGCACTTCCGGGCGGCGACGATGGGCGACCCGGTGGTGATGGGCCGCCGCACCTGGGAGTCGCTGCCCGAGCGCTTCCGGCCGCTCCCGGGGCGCGAGAACGTCGTGGTCTCGCGCGATCCGTCGTACCGGGCCGAGGGCGCGCGGTCGGCGGCCTCGCTCGACGAGGCGATCGCCGCGGTCGGCGATGCGGATCGCATCTGCATCATCGGCGGCGGCGAGCTCTACCGGGCCGCGATGCCGGTGGCGACCGGGCTCGTGGTGACGAGGATCGGCCTCGACGTGCCGGACGCCGACACCTTCGCCCCGGAGATCGGGCCGGGGTGGCGCCTCGCAGACCCCGGGGAGCCGCTCGTCTCGGAGACCGGCCTCGCCTACCGCTTCGAGCGCTGGGTGCGGGACTCGGATACCCTAGATAGGTGACGACAGTAGAGAACCCCTTCGGCCAGGTGCTGGTCGCGCTGGTCACCCCGTTCCACGCCGACGGCGAGGTCGACTGGGAGGCCACCGAGCAGCACATCGAGAACTGCATCGCGAGCG
>CALMSE010000090.1 GCA_937872275.1 uncultured Leucobacter sp.
CGCTGCTGCGCGTCGCGGCCGCCCGCTGCCGCAGGCGCGAGGCCGCGACCTTCGCCGCGCTCGACCTGCTCATCGTGTTCAGCGAGAAGGACGCAGCACTGGCGCGCGAACTCGCGCCCGGGGCGCGGGTCGAAGTCGTGCACCCGGGGCTCGGGCCCACGGACGCGCTGCCGCGGGATGCGGATGGCGACGAGCCGATCGTGCTCTTCACCGGGGCCATGAACCGGCCCGAGAACCACGGCGGCGTCGCCTGGTTCCTCGACGAGATATGGCCGGCCGTGCTGGGTGCCGTGCCCGAGGCGCGCTTCGTGATCGCCGGGGCGAACCCGCCGGAGTCGCTGCGCGCGCGGGTCGAGGCCGCGCCGCGGGCCGAGCTCACCGGCTTCGTCGATTCGCTCGAGCCGTGGTATGCGCGGGCGGCGCTCTTCGTCGCCCCGCTGCGCGCCGGCGCCGGCGTGAAGTTCAAGACGATCGACGCGATGCTGCGCGGAGTGCCGATCGTGACCACCGAGGTGGGGGCCGAGGGCATCGGTGCCGGGGATGCCGCGGCACCCCGGCTCTTCGCCGCCGTCACCGACGATCCGGGGCGCTTCGCCGAGGCCGCGGTGCGGCAGCTGCGCGAACCCGACGAGGCGCTCGTCGCGGGGGCCCGGAGATGGGCGGACGAGGTGTACGGGGTGGCCGCGTTCGAGGGAAGGATCCGCGAGCTCTATGCCGAATTCATCGCCTAGCGACCCGCCCGCGCGCTCGGTCGCCGTGCCCGGGCGCATCGTCGCGGTGCTCTCCGCGTTCCGCCCGGAGCCCGCCCTCGTCGACCACTGCGTCGGGCTCGCCTCGCAGGCGGACCGGGTGATCGTCGTCGACGACGGCAGCGGATCCGCCGCCGACGCCGTGCTCGCCGAGCTCGAGGCGAACGGCGTGCTCGTGCTGCGCCAGGATGACAACCGCGGCATCGCGGCGGCGATGAACCGCGGCATCGACGCGGCCCGCGAGGCCGGGGCCGAGTTCGTGGTGACCTTCGACCAGGATTCGAACGTGCCGGAGGGCTTCGTCGCCGCGCTCGTCGCGGAGTACGAGGCGCGCACGGCCGAGGGGCTGCGGGTCGGCATGGTGGCGCCCGAGTTCTTCTCGGCGACCCCGCAGACCCGGATGGATCAGCATCGCGGCTTCCTGGAGGCCTATGCGCCGATCCAGTCGGGGCTGCTCATGCCCATGGCGACCATCGACGAGCTGGGGCGGCAGCGGGACGACTACTTCATCGACCTCGTCGACACCGAATACTACCTGCGCGCTCGGCGGGCCGGCTACGAGGCGGTGTGCGTGCCGGGGCTCACCCTGCCGCACGGCTTCGGGCACCGCCTCTACGTGCACCTCCTGGGTCGGCGCCTGCGCAAGCGCGGAGGTCGGCCGCGCATGGTCGCCGTGTCGAGCCCGTTCCGGTACTACTACCGCGCCCGCAACCGCGTCGTGCTGAATCGCGAATACGCCGGGGACCCGGCGGGTGCCCGACTGAGGCGCGACGCCCGACGGGACCTGCTGCTCGATTTCGGGGTCGCGCTCTACAGCGCCCGAGGGCGCTTCGCGCTGCTCTCGGTGATGCGCGCGGGCTTCCGCGATGGGCGGCGCGGCGTCATGGGCAGGATGCGCGACTCCGTGGCCGCGCGGGCGGCGCGGGTCGGCTGGCGACATCCTGCGCCCTCCGCGGGCGAGTAGCGTCCCTGCGGCCGACCGGCCGTGGCGCTACTCGGCGGCGAGGTAGGCGGTCAGCGCCTCGTGCGCGTCGCGCGGGGTGAAGCCGGTCGCCTCGATCTTGTCGAGCGCGAGCGCGCTGTTCGCGGGGCGAGGAGCCGCCTGCCTGCCCGCGAAGTACTCGGCGGTGGTGATGCCGGTCACGCGCTCGGGGTCGTGGCCGGTGCCCGCGAAGACGAGCTTCGCGACGTCGGCCCAGCTCATCACTGGGCCCTCGTTCGTGAGGTTGTAGGTGCCGAATGCCGGGCGCTCGCGCAGCAGGTGCGCGATGCCCGCGGCGAGGTCATCGGTGAAGCTGAGCCGCCCGAGCTGGTCGTTCACCACGTTCGGGTCGACGCCGCGCTCCGCGAGCGACGCCATGGTGCGCACGAAGTTCACGCCCTCGCCGATGACCCAGCTGGTGCGCACGATGTAGTGGCGGGGGAGGGTCATGACGATCGCGTCGCCGGCGGCCTTGGTCTGACCGTAGACGCCCAGGGGTGCGAAGCCGTCGCCCTCGGTGTAGAGCCGCTTGCCGCCGTCGAAGACGTAGTCGCTCGAGACGTGCACGAGGGTGAGGCCGTGCGCGGCGGCGTGACGTGCGAGGCGCGCGACGCCGGTGACGTTCGCGTCCCAGCAGTCGACGCGACCGGTCTCGGTCTCGGCCTCATCGACCTTGGTGTAGGCGGCGGCGTTGATCACGGTGTCGTAGTCGGCCCAGCGCACCCGGTCGAGGGTCTCCTCGTTGAAGAGGTCGATGCGCGAGCGGTCGGCGAAGTCCGCCTCCGGCAGGATCCGCCGCAGCGCGCGGCCGAGCTGCCCGTTCGCGCCCAGCACGAGCGTGCGCTTCGGCTGCATCGGGGCGACGTCCGAGAGCCTCGGGTGCGCGAGGTCCTTCTCGCTGCGCTCGGCCTCGACGAGCGGGATCGGCCAGGGGATCGCGGCGGTCTCGTCCTCGAGGTTCAGGAACGTGTACTCGCTCTGCGCCCCGGCGCTCCAGTGGTCGTTGACGAGGTAGACGTAGGCGGTGCCGTCTTCGAGGGTCTGGTAGCTGTTGCCCACGCCGCGGGGCACGAAGATCGCGGTGTCGGGGCCGAGCTCCGCGGTGAACACGGCGCCGAAGCTCTCGCCCTCGCGCAGATCCACCCACGCCCCGAAGATGCGGCCCGTCGCCACCGACACGTACTTGTCCCAGGGCTCGGCGTGGATGCCGCGGGTGGCGCCGCGCTGGTCGTTGTAGGAGATGTTGTTCTGCACCGGACCGAAGTCGGGCAGGCCGAGGGCGACCATCTTCTCGCGCTGCCAGTTCTCCTTGAACCAGCCGCGGTTGTCGCCGTGCACGGGCAGGTCGATGAGCACCATGCCCGGAATGGTCGTCTCGCGGATCGCGAGGGGCTGCGCCTTCTTCGCCTCGGCCGCCATGCTCACTGCCCCTGCTCGCGGTACTTGGCCTCGGTGGCCGCCTTCTGCGGGGCCCACCAGGCCTCGTTGCCGCGGTACCAGTCGACGGTCGAGGCGAGGCCGTTCTCGAAGTCCTTGAAGGCCGGCCGCCAGCCGAGCTCCTCGCGCAGCTTCGTGCTGTCGATGGCGTAGCGCAGGTCGTGGCCGGGCCGATCCACCACATGGTCGTAGGCGTCGCTCGGCTGCCCCATCGTGCTCAGGAGCAGCTCGAGCACGTCCTTGTTGTTGCGCTCACCGTCGGCGCCGATGAGGTAGGTCTCGCCGATGCGGCCGGCCTCGACGATGCGCAGCACGGCCGAGGAGTGGTCGTCGGCGTGGATCCAGTCGCGCACGTTGAGGCCCTCGCCGTAGAGCTTCGGGCGGTCGCCGACCAGGATGTTGGTGATCTGGCGGGGGATGAACTTCTCGACGTGCTGGCGCGGACCGTAGTTGTTCGAGCAGTTCGAGATGGTGGCCTGCAGCCCGAATGAGCGCACCCAGGCGCGCACCAGCAGGTCGCTGCCCGCCTTCGTCGACGAGTACGGCGACGACGGGTTGTAGGGGGTCTGCTCGGTGAAGCGCTCCGGATCGTCGAGCTCGAGATCCCCGTAGACCTCGTCGGTCGAGATGTGGTGGTAGCGCTTCCCATGGCGGCGCACGGCCTCGAGCAGCGTGTAGGTGCCGACGATGTTGGTGTCGAGGAAGGGCCGCGGATCGTGCAGCGAGTTGTCGTTGTGCGACTCGGCGGCGTAGTGCACCACGACGTCGGTGTCGGCGATCAGCCGGTCGACGACCTCGGCGTCGCAGATGTCGCCGCGCACCACGGTGACGCGGTTCTCGGGGAGGCCGGCGAGGGAGGCCTCGTTGCCGGCGTAGGTGAACTTGTCGAGCACGGTCACGACGTCGTCGGTGTTCGCCACCAGGTAGTGCACGAAGTTCGATCCGATGAAGCCGGCGCCGCCGGTCACGAGAATCCTGCGGGCCACTGCGGTCCTCCTGCGGGTGTGTTGCTGCTGCGCAGCGCTGCTGCGCGCTCCCGAGTCTACCCGCGCCGGGCTCCGGCCCTCCGAGCGCGGAGTCAGGCTGGTGGCGGACCGCGGGCTTCGCAACCGGGCCCCTCGCGTCGACGATGTCGCGGAGGATGGGGGACGAACCTATCCGCGCGGGCCCCGACCCGCCGGGGTCTGCCGGGGTCCGGCCTCGCGACGCGCCGCACCCTGGAGGATCGGGCGTTCCACGAACCGCTCGAGGACCAGCGCGCCGAGCGTGGATACGACGGCGGCGATCAGGACGTTGAGCCAGGGGTTCAGCTCCGGCGCCAACGCGATCATGCTCTGCTGAATGGGGAAGCCGAGGAGGAAGACGCCGTAGGAGATGTCCGGCAGGCGGTTGGCCGCGCGGAGGATCGGCCAGGAGCGGAGGCCCACGGTTACGACCACGTAAGGGATGATGACCGAGATGAGGGGATACCGGGATCCGGGGATGAACAGAGGAGCGCAGACGAGCAGAGCGAGGAGGATGCCTGCGACGCCGAGGTGGAGTCTGATCTTCGACTCGCGCAGGAAGGCGCCGGCGGCGAACAGGGCGACCGCGCTGAGTGTCTGCGAGACGTTGCTGCCCCAGATGACGGTCTCGTCGAGCAGGCCGGTCGCGCGGTTCCACTGGGCGAACGCGAAGATGAGCGCCCACACGGCGAGACGAGCGCCCCGATACCTGAGGACGAACACCAATGGCACGAGGAGGTAGGTGAGCACTTGCGGTGGGAGCGACCAGAGGGACCCGTTCACCGCGTAGGGGTAGGGATTCTCCGCGAACACCCCCGGTAGGAAATACATCGGGTGGAACAGGAGGTTGAGGAGGTAGTTCCAGGTCTCGGGATGGGGCAGATACTCTCTGCGCGGGATCGTGGTGAAGATCGGCCCGATCACGAAGGCCGAAAAGAGCACGACGGCGGCGAGCGCGGGGAACAGGCGTCGGAATCGTGCTTTCGCATAGGGAAAGGGCCGCGGATCGCGCTGCCACGACGACGGCAGCAGGTATCCCGAGATTGCGAAGAAGATCCAGATGCCGAACGGGACGCTCTCGAGGGGGTTGGGCTCGCCGAGGATGGTGAAGGAGTGGCGGAGAAGAACGAGATATGCGGCGATCAACCGAATCGCCCCCAAGTTGGAGGTGAACTTCGGAGACATCTCAGGCTGGTTCCCCGTGTCGAGCGGTTCTCAGTCTCAATCGTCCGCGCACCCGGAGCCCGAGTACGATCGCCCAACGCAGCGGCGCGGCCCAGAATCCCGCGTAGCGTTTCCGCATGAAGCGGATCGCGCTCTCCGTCATGGCCCGCTCGACCACCGCGGCGTGCTTCTGCGTGGAGTGCGCGCCGCTGTGGGTCACCGCGACCGAGGGCTCGTAGCGGTTCTCGTAGCCCGCCAGGCCGATGCGGTAGCCGAGATCCACGTCCTCGAAGTACATGAAGTAGGCGTCGTCCCAACCGCCGATCTCGCGGTAGACGTCGGCACCGACCATCACCGCCGCGCCGGAGAGCCAGCCCGCCGCGCGCGCGCCGTCGTGGTCGGCGGCGGCCGTATAGGCGCGGCTCCACGGGTTGCCCTTCCACAGCTTGCCGAAGAGCGCGTGGCCGATGCCGGTGCGGACCGAGGGGATGTTTCGCGCCGACGAGTACACGGTCCCGTCGTCGTTCAGCACCCGGGGCCCGATGGAGCCGATGCGCGGGTCCGCGAGCATGACACGGGCGAGGCTCAGCACGGTCTCCTCTGCGAACCGCACGTCGGGGTTGCAGAAGAAGTAGGCATCGTGCCCGCTCGCCGAGCGCGTCGACGGGGAGGATCCGCCGCCCGCCCCCCGCTCGACCGTCAGCGCGCGCACGCCCGCGTCCATCCCGGCGCCGTAGCCCGGGTTCTCGGGGAGCGCGACGTAGCTCGCGCCGAAGCGCTCGGCGAGCTCCGCCACGTTCTCGTGGTCGGGCTTGTTGTCGACGACGACGACGGGCAGCGCGTCGCCGTGGAACTGGCGGAGCGAGGCGAGGAAGGCCTCGAGCACCTCGCCCGATCCGTAGCTCACGGTGACGACTGCCGCCTTCGGCTGCGACGGGGCGGATCGGGGCATGCTCCGATTCTAGGCGGCGCCCTCGGTAGAGTGGGCGGATGAGCAAGGTCGTCGTGGTGGGCGCCTCGGGCTTCGTCGGGCAGCAGGTCTGCCGGGCGCTCGAGGCCAGGGGCGTCGCCGTCGTGCGGAGCCCCGCCCCCCGGCTCGAGGCGATGAGCGCGGCCGAGGCGCGGCGCTTCATCGAGACGGCGCGGCTCGATCCTTCGCTCGTCGAAGCGTGGAGCGGTGCCGATGCGCTCGTCAACGCCGCCGGCGACCCCGACGCCTCGTCGCGCGACGCGGAGGCGCTGATCGGGGCCAACGGCGCGCTGCCGGGCCTGCTCGGGCGCCTCGCCGCCGAGGCCGGCGTCCCGCGCTTCGTCCACATCAGCAGCGCGGTGGTGCAGGGCCGGCGCCCGGTGCTCGACGCCACGGATGCCCTCGACGCCTTCTCCCCGTACGCGAAGTCGAAGGCGCTGGGCGAGCGCTTCGCCCGTCGCTCCGGGCCCGCGGGCACCGTCTGCTATCGGCCGCCGAGCGTGCACCACGAGTCGCGCCGGGTGACCCGGGTTACCGCGAGGATCGCGGGATCCGCACTCTCGAGCGTCGCCGCTCCGGGCACGCAACCCACCCCGCAGGCGCTCGCCGCGAACGTCGGAGACGCGGTCGCCGAGCTCGCCCTCAGCGCTGCGGTGCCCCCGCCGGTGGTGATCCATCCCTGGGAGGGGCTCAGCTGCGAAGGCCTGCTCGAACTCCTCGGCGGCCGCCGCCCGCGCCGTCTGCCGAGGTGTTTCGCCCGCGCACTGGTGCGGATCGGCACCGGCCTCGGGGCCGTGCTGCCCCCGCTCGCCGCGAACGCGCGACGGATCGAGATGGTCTGGTTCGGGCAGCGGCAGGCCGAGAGCTGGCTGACGCAGCAGGGGTGGACCCCGCCGGTCGGCATCGAGGGATGGACCGAGCTGCGCGAGCGGCTGGCATTGACGGCTCGGGAGGCCGCCGATAGGACGTGAGGGCAGGGCTCCTGATCTCTAGCGAGGCCCGGCCTCTCATGTCGTTCCTCGGGCGAGTGGTCTCGCTAGCGGGATGGCGCGGACGAGACCGCGGAGGAAGCTACTCGACTTGCACGCTCCGGAGGAGCTCGACCAATCGCTGCCCATCTTCGGACTGGACCCATGTCGTGGCATCCGCTTCTGTGGAGTCGGCAGGGAGGCGGTGCTCGGCAACGGCCGTGACCACGCCGCCATCCGGAAGGTCGATCACGGCGAGGGGGGCACATTTCTCGCCGACTGGCGGAGCCGTGGCAAGGAGGAGAATGACCAGTCGCTCGAGCCCGGGCCCGAGACTCGCTGTGACCGCGTGCACTCGGTTCTCAGCAGGGATCATCGGAGACCCGGGGAAATCCAGAAGAGCGGAATCGCCGCAAGGCGGTCCCGACTGCATCGTCGAGACTCCCGCCGGGGAATTCAGATTCACCCAGACGATGGTCGCGTCCGCGAGGTGCAGAGTAATGAGGCCTCCGCCGAATCGAGGTGCTTCGCCAAGGGTATCGCGGTCTTCAACGATGACGTCCGCGTCATTCGGCACGGAGACTCGACCGAAACCGAATGCGAACTCGACTTCACGGACCCCCGAGTTCTCGGATTCGCCGGCTTCCGGGGACACCGGAAGCTCATGTGAAGCGCTTGGAGGTTTCGAGGTCTCGATCTGCTCATTGCGGATCTCTGCTGCGCAACTCGCCAACGGCAGAAGAAGAACGGTTGCGAGGAAAGCTGTGGCTTTGCGCATGGCAGAAGATGCTATCAGCGCTTCAGCCGATGAGGCCTCGCAGCTCGATCTATCAGCGGACTGTTCACTTCGGCGAGAGGTTGCGGATGCAGGTCATTCCTTTCGATCTTGTATCATTCGTCGTGCCCAGCGAAGCGGCCGGAGAGCCGCCTGTCCGACGCGAAGCGCGCGCGAGTGCTCCAAGGAGAGGAGCCTTTCCTGAAGCGCGTCGTTCTGCTCCCGAAGGGTCGTGTTCTCCTCTTCGAGGTTTCGGCATCGCGCTCGGAGGTCTTCCAGAGCCGCTTCGAGAGCCAGCCGCTGGTTCCGTTCCCAGTACAGGCCTCTCGTATTCTGTCGCTGCAAGTGCAGATGGGTCTTCCAGCGAAGAGCCTGGGCGGTACTGAGCGACGTGGTGTTGGCACCGGTGTCTGCCTCGAGGCTGCCCAGGAGCTGATCCAGGTGCCCCACCACGCCGAAGGCATCTCGATGCCTATCGATTCTTGCTTGCGCGAACTCGCGGGCCTGCGAGAAGCCGCTCCGTACTTCCTCGGTGATCTGCTCAGCCGAGATCTGCCGAAAGGTCGAGCGTCCGCTGAAATTGGAGATCCGTTCCTGTTCGAAGTTCGTCTCTTCGATCCAGCCGTTTCCACCGAAGTGATCGTAGTTGTATACGGGGATCCCAAGACATAGTGCGTACTGAACCGACTTGCCTATGGTGACGACGGCATCGACTCCTTCGAAGGAATCTGGAGTCACTCGCTCGGGCGTGCTGCCGCCGATTCGTCTCACGGCGATTCCCTGCAGTCGAATGAGTTCAGCAGCTTCCAGCAACTCATCCGGTGGATGATTCGAGATGATCAGGATGGTCTGGAGATCGGTTCCGGGGCGTGTCTTCGCGGGTTCGAGAAACGTCCGCGGCACCGGATTGGGCAGGATGAAAGAGCGATCGTCTGGGAGCCCGTACTCGATCAGGAGGTCGCGTGTCCTGGAGGATACGGATGAGATCCTGTCCGCGATCGCAGCTTCGATGTCCGGGAATAGCGCCGCCTCGATGTTCGGCAGGGCGGCCATGTGATGCCAGACGACCCTGGTGCGGCCCGAGTCCTCCGTCAATCTCTCGATCAGTGAGGGCGGCAGCACGCTGTGGTGGATCCAGACCAGATCGTACTGCCCTGGCACGAAGTCCTCGGGGTCATCGAAAACGCGCACACTTGCCGAAGCGCTCAACCTCTCGAATTCGGCGCTGATGGGAAGGTCCAGGAGATGCGTGTACACCTCTACATCCCATTTGCGCGCGAGAAATTCTTCCGCCAGCTCGAGGGTGACCATTTCCGAGCCTGCGAAGTCATGAAGATGATTGTTGGTGAGCAGGATTCGGGGCATTGACATCAGCGTACCCGGTCCCCCAACGGACCCGACTGCCAGAGTCCTCCATCGCGGTACCGTTCGGTAGACTCGAGGCGACGCTCGGAAAGGACATGCCCGGTGAAGGGAATCATATTGGCCGGCGGTTCCGGCACCCGGTTGTGGCCCATCACCAAGGGCATCTCGAAGCAACTGATGCCGATCTATGACAAGCCGATGGTCTACTACCCGCTGTCGACGCTGATGATGGCGGGTATTCGTGAGGTGCTCGTCATCACTACTCCTGAATACAATGAGCAGTTCCGAGCGCTCTTCGGCGATGGTTCGGGACTCGGAATGCGAATCGAGTATGCCGTGCAGCCCTCGCCGGATGGACTCGCACAGGCGTTCCTCATCGGCGAGGAGTTCATCGGCGACGACAGCGTCGCGCTGGTGCTGGGAGACAACATTTTTCATGGCGCAGGGCTCGGGAGCAATCTCCGTAGACACACGGAGATCGAAGGCGCAGTGGTCTTCGCCTACCATGTCTCCAACCCGTCGGCATATGGAGTGGTGGAGTTCGATGAGCATCTGCGCGCGATCTCGATCGAGGAGAAGCCGGCGCAGCCGAAAAGCAACTACGCGGTACCCGGTTTGTACTTCTACGACAATGACGTCGTACGGATCGCCAAGACCATCGAGCCGAGCGCGCGCGGTGAACTCGAGATATCCAGTGTGAACGAGGAATATCTGAATGCGGGGCGTCTCAACGTGCAGACTCTGGATCGTGGCACTGCATGGCTCGACACGGGCACCTTCGAGTCGATGATGCAAGCTTCCGAATATGTTCGTGTGATCGAGGATCGGCAGGGTTTCAAGATCGGATGCATCGAGGAGATCGCTTGGCGCAACGGTTGGATCGGCGAGACCGAGCTGGCCGATCTTGCCGCTCCCTTGGTGAAGAGCGGCTATGGGCAATACCTCGTGGGCCTGCTGAAGTGATCACGATCGTGTGCGACCACGCATCGAGAGCGGAGTGTGGATCATGAGCGCTGCTGAAGAGCGATATCGGCGTCTATCCGGCACGCCGATGGAGACGCTGGGTGTAGCGGGATCGAGTTCGCTTGGAAGCGCTATCCGGTCTCTGCTGGGGAACCGTGCCATGCTCGGCCACCTTATTCGGCGCGATCTCAAGTCACGCTATAAGGACAGCGTGCTCGGTATCTTCTGGTCGCTTGCGAGGCCGCTGACGCAGTTACTGATTTACTATCTGGTGCTCGGCAAGTTCTTGGGCGCTGAGCGCGGGATTCCCGATTTCGCCATCTACATCTTCGCGGGTCTCACCGCATACGGCCTGTTCGCAGAGATCGTCTCTTCGGGTGCGTCCTCCGTGCTCGACAACAGCGGACTGGTCAAGAAGGTGTACTTCCCGCGAGAGATATTGCCGCTCTCCTCGGTCGGCACGGCCCTTGTGAACTTCGCGATTCAGATGGGGGTGCTCGTCATCGCGATGTTCGTGTTCCAGAGCCCCCCGAGTTTCGATCACCTGATCTACTTCGTTCCGGCATTTCTGCTGATCGTGCTGATCGCCACTGCGCTCGCATTCATCCTCTCGGCGATGAATGTCTACCTGCGCGATGTGAAATACCTCGTAGAGGTGGGCACCATGATTCTGATGTGGGCCTCGCCGATCGTCTACAGCTGGGCCATGGCGCGAGACATCATCGGCGAGGGAGTCCTATTGGCCATCTACACCGCCAACCCCGTGACCGTGTCGGTGCTCGGCTTTCAGAAGTCCCTCTGGGGTGCAGGCGTCGATTCGGCGCTCTATCCCGAGAACCTATGGGCTCTCCTCTGGATCGAGTGCGGGGCCGCAGCCATGCTGCTGGTGCTCTGTTATTGGGGCTTCCGCCGCATGCAGGGGAACTTCGCACAGGCGCTCTAGGGCGATCGGGCTCAGTGACTGGAATGGGAAGACAATTGAGTGAAGTGATCGAGCGCCCCGTCGTGGTATCCGTACAGGGAGTGTCGAAGCAGTTCAGGCTTCGACAGGACAATTCCTTCAAAGAACGCATCGTGACGCTGGGCCGTCAGGGGCGGAAGCACCGTAGCGAATTCTGGGCGTTGGAGGACGTCAGCCTCGACATAGAGGCGGGGCACACGATTGGGCTCATCGGCCACAACGGTTCGGGTAAGAGCACCCTGCTGAAGCTGATCGGAGGGATTCTCAGTCCGAGTTCCGGCACGGTATCCACGCGTGGTCAGATGGCGGCATTGTTGGAGCTCGGGGCAGGCTTCCACCCGGATCTGACCGGGCGGGAGAACGTGTATCTGAACGCATCGATGCTCGGGCTCAGCGAAGACCAAATAGCCGAACGCTTCGACCGGATCGTCGAGTTCTCCGAGATCGGCCAATTCATCGATACGCAGGTCAAGTTCTATTCCTCGGGAATGTACGTCAGGCTTGCTTTTGCGGTCGCAGTGCATACCGATCCGGATGTGCTTCTGGTCGACGAGGTCCTCGCGGTGGGAGATGAGGCGTTCCAGAAGAAATGTCTCGATCGCATCCGTCAATTCCAGGAGGAAGGGCGCACGATCGTCCTGGTGACACACACCCTTTCAACGGTCGAGGAGATGTGCGATCAGGCCGTGCTTCTCGACCACGGAAAGGTGTTGTACGCCGGTTCACCGGCTGTGGCGGTGAGCGAATTCCGAAGAGTGCTCGAGGAACACCGCCTGCAGGTTTCCGGCGGTATCGAGGTGGCGCGAAGCGTCGGTCGTATCGTCGGCGCTATGGCGAAGCCTCATCCGGGCGAGGTCGGTCGGGCGTTGAAGCCGGGTCAATGCCTGGAAGTCTGGGTCGATCTGAGGGCCAAGGATCCCCTCTCGAACTGGATCCTTGAGATGCGCATCTCTTCGGCTACGACGGGACACGAGGTCTATTCCACGGACACTCGGAGGCTGGGCCATACGGGGGAGCCGATCGTCGGTCTGCGTCGACTCTCGTTCAGGATTGAGGACGCGCATATCGGCCCAGGCGTATACTCCATCGGTTTCGTTCTCCGGGATCAGCATGAAACCGTTGTTCACGAATTCAATGATGCGGCGCAGTTCACGGCAGAGGAGAACAGTCTCTACTCCGGATCGATGTTCGGCGTCCCGGAGTTGTTCGATCAAGGGCGGGTCAGCGAGGACTGAAACTGCTATTCGGGGACGAGTAGCGGCGTCAGGATGCTACGACCCGGCAGCCGAAGAAGCGATCGTTCCCGATGCCGAAGTTCTTCGCCCAGACGCATACCTCGTGAGGACCGGGGGTCGCGGGGAGCACGGCTCCGAAGCCGTGTTCGAGGCCCACGCCGGGGAGCAACTGCGGCATGGCATTGTAGGTCGAGTCGGCGCGGACGACGTGCCATTGCGTGCCGTCGACACGGACATGGAGGTCGATGGGGTCGCTGGTCTCGGGGTCGGCGGCCCAGCCCCACATGCGGATAGCCCCTGGCGTCCCCCAGAGCTCCTTGAGCTCCCCGACAGGGTCGCTGCTCGGCACCGTCACGTTCTTGCAGATGAGGCGCTTGTCACCACCGGCGCCGATGTTCTTCGCCCAGATGCAGACCTCGTGGATGCCAGGTGTCGCTGGAATGCGCATGCCGAAGCCGTGATCGAGTCCGACACCCGGCATGAGGTTCGGCATAGCCGAGTAGGGTGAGTCGGCGCGAACGACGTACCATTGTGTGCCGTCGACACGGACATGGAGGTCGATGGGGTCGCTGGTCTCGGGATCCGCGGCCCAACCCCACGCGCTGATGCTGCCGGCTGCGCCCCAGATCTCCTTCACCTCTCCGGAGGGGTCGCCATTCGGCACCTGAACATTCTGACAAGCGAGCTTGAGATCGTCGCCCGCCCCGACGTTCTTCGCCCAGACACACACCTGATTCTGACCGGGGTCGGCAGGAATCGATGCGCCGAAGCCATGATTCGGCCCATGCGCGGGGTATGCCGACCCGACTGCCTGATTCTCGGCATTGGCATTCACGACCGCCCAGCGCCCGTTGATCAGGACGTGGAGCACGATCGGGTCGGGGGTGTCGGGGTCGAGCGCCCAGCCCCACATGCGAACCGCACCTGGTACGCCCCACATCTCCTTCATCTCGCCGACCGGGCTTCCGTTCGGCACGACGACGTCCCGGCAGGTGAGCAGTCGGTCGGTACCCGAGCCGATGTTCTTCGCCCAGACGCAGACCTGTTGCGGGCCGGGTGGGGCGGTGATCCACATGCCGAATCCATGATTCGGTCCGGAACCCGGATACAGCGTCTCAGCGCTGGAGTTCGGCTGATCGGCCGTGGCTGCCGCCCAGGAGGTGCCGAATCTCACATGGATTTGCACCGGTGAGGTGATGCTGTCCGGGTCGAGTGCCCACCCCCATAGCCGGATTCCGTTGTTGACGGTCCAGAGCTCCTTCACTTCCCCGGTCGGGGTTCCCGCAGCCAGGGTCGGGCTGCCGAACCAACTCGAGTAGAGCATGAAGAAGTTACGGTTGCCGTAACTCGAACAGCTGTCTCCGACTCCCCACTGCGCATTGAGCGCAGCCTGGTTCGGGCGGTAGGGAGTGTAGATATAGAGCGCAGCCGTCGCCCAATTCTCGATGTAGACCTGGGAGGTGCCGCAAGCCGGATTCGGGTTGTACTGGATGGTATTGGTCTGGAACGGCTTATAGCCGTAACTGCTCGGGAAGGCCTTATAGACCTTGAACTGCCAGGCCGCGTAGTAGACCTGATTCTGGAAGCCGTAGTATTCGGGATTGCAGTTCGCCGACCAGTTCGGCCCTGAGTCGGGACACGCGTAGCCCGTTGCCACATCGATCTGGCGTACCGTTGGCCATGAATCGGTGACGAGGCTCTGTTCCTTCTCGAGCGTGATCAGCAGTACCCGTTGGCTGATGCCACAGGCCTGGGCCACTTTCGTGATGATCTCTGCGGCAGTCTCGTTCGCTCTTCCGACGTAGGCGCCGCAATACGGGTTCGCTGCTTTCGAGACAGTGTTCATCGAGTAGTTGCGCAGGCACTGATTGGCGATCGAGGTGTTTCCCCAGGTCATCCCGGCGGTCCGGCCGGGATCTCCGATCGTGCAGCGAGGCACTCTCTGGTTGAGGAAATCCTGAACCTGGGCGGCGGACATCGCATAGCCGTCGTAGAAGAGCTCGTCGCTGATGATATTGCCCGCATTGAAGTCGTTGGCGTTGGCTGCGTTGGCCGGCGAAATGCCGAGGTAGGAGACGCCCAGAGCCATGATCACGGCGGTGAACGCCGCGATCGGGCGCCGCAGCAGGCGCGACCGTCCATGCCGCATCTCAGTCATGACCGCACCCCTCAAGCGTCCTGTTTGCGCAGAATCCTTCAAGGATAACTTGAAGGTAGGAAAATCCCGGACTGACAGGCCATCGCCGTGTCGCGGGTACGATTGAGTCGGCATCGTTTTCATGCGCGTTCGTGCGGCCCGCTCCGTGATGTCATCCGAGCGGCGTCCTGCTGCGGAACGTATCAGCTCGTATCGAAAGGAGAGTCTGTGGCCAGGTCGATCGACATTCAGTCCGTGGTCTATACGAACGCGGCGAAGGACCTGCTTCGCGCGGCGGAGGCGGTGGGCAATGCCGTACGCGTCGCTCGTCGGGACGGGCTTCTGGACAAGTGGACATTTCGGCTGGGAGACGGCAGCCCCGAGGCGATGCTCAATGACGATGAGCTGGAGACGATCGAGTCGCTGGTGGTCGCGGAGGGCGGTGCCTTCTTCTCCGACGTGTTCGGTGCCAATCTCGGGTCGGCGGCAGGCCACAATCGGCTTGCGGCCCAGGGGGAGAACGAGCAACTCGTCATTCTGAACCCCGATGCCTTGATGGAGCCGAGGCTCCTCTCCGAGATGATCGGAACGCTCGCGTCTGATATCGGTTTCATCGAGGCCAGGCAGATTCCGATCGAACATCCCAAGGAGTACGACGCGGTGACCGGTGATACGGATTGGGGCTCCACTGCATGCGCCATGATCCCGCGCTCCCTCTTCGACCAGCTCTCCGGCTTCGATGCGGAGACCTTCTTCTTGTATTGCGATGACGTGGATTTTTCCTGGCGCGTGAGGCTTGCAGGCAAGCGCGTTGTGTATCAGCCGTCTGCGAGGCTTTTCCATGACAAGCGCCTGACTAAGGAGGGCGACTGGCCATCGTCGAATGCGGAGCGCTACTATTCCGCGGAGGCCGCGCTGATGCTCGCCTACAAGTACTCGCGAGAAGATGTGTTGAGAAAGAACTCGCGGATATTCCGCAATTCGGGGGATCCCAATCTTCTGAAGGCGTTGAGAGAGTTCGAATCTCGGCGGTCGGCGGGAACGCTGCCGGAGCAGATCGACCGGGACCGACGAGTCGCCAAGTTCGTCTCCGGCAACTATGCCGCCCATCGGTATTGAAACAGGAGGGAAGAGTGATGCAAACGGGAACCGCTTCAGCGGTCGGCGATTGGCTGCACCAGGTCGTCTCCAGCAACGCGGATCCGCGGCTCCGCGATTCCGCGGAACGCATGCTCGAGGTGCTGGACGAGGCTGCGCAAGTGCCCTCTGGTCCGTTCCTCACGGTCATCATGCGGACTCAGGCGCGCAAGCTCGAGGCCCTCCGGGACGCCCTGCTGACGCTGCTCGGTCAGAGCGATCAGGATTTCGAACTGATCATCGTCGGACATGATCTCGAGGAGAAGGAGGGCGAGAGCGTTCGTGCCATCGTCGAGGAGCAGCCCGCGAGCTTCCGCCAGCGCATCACCTATCTTGCAGTGCACGGAGGGGGGCGGGCCCGACCGCTGAATGAGGCCATCGATTCGGCCTCGGGCCAGTACTTCGCCGTCTTCGACGATGACGATCTCGTGCTCGGCCATTGGGTCGAGACCTTCCACACGGCATCGCAGGAGCAGCCCGAACGTCTCGTCCGTGCCATCGCCTCCACCCAGAGCGTGCAGGGCGAGACCTGGCGCGGCGGGGTGGACGGTTTCCGCACTTCGAGCTGGCCCGACACCCCCTACCCGCAGGTCTTCGAATACGAGCATCATCTGGTGCGGAATCACAGCCCGTTCATGTCGGTCGCCTTCCCGAGGGAGCTGTTCACCTTCTGGGGTGCGCGCTTCGACGAGGAACTCGACGTCTGCGAGGATTGGGATCTGATCATCAGGGGAGCGTATCTTCTGGGAGTCAATTCTGTCGAAGAATTGACCGCGATCTATCGACTCTGGACTGGAGTGACTTCGAGCTACTCCGAACATGACCGGACTTCGTGGGAGACCTCCGAGAAGCGTGTGCGCGACAAGCTCAACAGCCGTGTGAACATCCTTCCCCAGGGGGCCCCTGCTTCCATCATCGAATCGCTCGGCCACCGCGGGGCACTTCGCATCGGTGCCGGGGCTCAGCTCGATGAGATCCTGAGCAGCACCTCGTGGCGGATGACCGCTCCAATGCGCTGGGGCATGGTCCGGGCTAGGGCCGTCGCCCGGCGAGTTCGGCGGCGCGATCGGTCAGATGGGTCGGCTCAGCCCGAAGACTGAACGGACGCGAGAATGCGATCGGCGCTGCGGCCGGTCGATTGTCGCGCCCGTCGCAGAGCCGGTCGCTCGATGATGAACCAGCTTCCGGTCGCCAGGACGAACGTGATGATGAATGCCACTGCTGAGAACAGCAACGGGTCGAGGAAGACCAGCCCGAAGACCGCGAGCAGTTGCTGCACGGGGAATGCGTAGACATAGATCCCGTAGGAGACATCGTGCTTCGCCACCCATGTGGGCTGTGGGATGACCGTTGACAACCAGAGCAACCCATAGGCGAGCAGCGGTGCGAGCAGTTGAGCGGTCCAATCCGGGCCGAATTCAACCCCCAGGATGAAGGCCGCGAGCGAGAGCACCGCGGGGATCCATTGCAGCCCGATCTTCGGAATGAGCATTCTGATGAGGGCGCCGCCGAGGAAGTACGGCAGCAGCATCGCGAGGAGCCGGAACGAGGCATTTCCATCTACGAGCTTGAGCGCGAGATCGATATTCGCGTAGACCACTACTGACAGGGCGAAGGCTGCGGCCACGGGCCAGACCGAGTGGCGGGCGCGCGCCCAGATGAGGAAGACGCCGATGAAGATATAGCAGAGGAACTCGTAGTAGAGCGTCCAGAGGGAGCCGTTCCAGGCGTCTGGGTACGGTGCTGCGCTCAGGGTATCGCCGATGGCGTAGGTGCGCACTTCGAGGAAGAAGTTCGCGAAGATGTAGGTACCGGGAGTGGGGGCTGTCTTCAGATAGTCGAAGAGCGAGCCCTGGTTGACGAGTTGGGCGATCGGGCCGAAGACACCGGCTGTGACGACAAGGCAGACGATGAATGCCGGGAAGATCCGGCTGATCCTCAGCAGGAGGAAGTTTGCGAAGCCCGTTCGTTGGCGGCTCGCCGTGATGAGGTAGCCGCTGACCGCGAAGAACCCCGCAACGGCCCAGACGCCCAGATGTTGCCCGCCGAGGAGGGGCTGTGAATCGGGAGGGAGCCCGATGATGAAGTAGGAATGAGCGAACAGCACCAGCGATGCGAGGAGTAGACGGATCAGATTGAGACTGTTCCGCCTGGGGTCGAATGGCTTGCCGAAGCGCATATCGGGCGAGGTG
>CALMSE010000091.1 GCA_937872275.1 uncultured Leucobacter sp.
CCGGCCGAGCGGCGCGGCTCGGGGAGCACCGCGTGATCGGTCTGCCGGGCGAGGCGCCGGCGCACGTTCTGGCGTGCTCCCGCGCGGGCTGCGGGGCGGCGGCGGTCTGGGCGATCCGCTGGCGGAACCCGAAGATCCACGCGGCGGATCGGCGCAAGCACTGGCTCGCCTGCGAGGAGCACCGCGACTACCTCGTCGAGTTCCTGCAGGCGCGCTCGTTCCCGCTCGAGGTGCTGCCCGCGGGCGATGTCGAGGGCGCGGCATGACCCGCGCTCCCGAGACTCCCGTGCGCTCGGAGGCCCGTATCGGGTGGGGATTCCTCCGCAGCCGGCGCTGGCTCGGCTACTACGCCCTGCTCCTGGTCTTCGCGATCGCCTGCGCGTGGCTCGGCAACTGGCAGTTCGAGCGCCGAGCCGAGGCCCGAGCGGAGATCGCCCGCATCGACGCGAACTACGATGCCCCCGCGATCCCGCTCGCCGAGGCGCTGACGGATCCCGCCTCCTTCGACGAGGACGCCCTCAAATGGCAGACCGTCGAGGTGCGGGGCGTCTACGAGGGCGAGCCGTTCCTCGCCCGCAACCGGCCGAGCGCGGGCGGCGTGGGATCGAACCTCGTGCAGGCGCTGCGTCTCGAGGACGGGCGCGTCTTCTTCATCGATCGCGGCTGGGTGCAGATCGCGGGCACGGAGGAGGCCACAGAGCCGCTGCCAGCGCCGCCGGCCGGGGAGGTCACGGTGCAGGCGCGGCTGCGAGCGAGCGAGTCCGCGATCGCGGGCCGCAGCTCCTCCGGCCGTTCGGTGCCGAGCATCAATCTGCCCGAGCTCGCGGAGCAGGTCGAAGGCACGGTGTTCACCGGGGCATACGGTCAGCTGGTCTCGGAGGATCCCGCCGGCCAGCACGGCGCGCTCGCCCAGCGCCCGGAGCGGGACGAGGGCCCCCATCTCTCCTACGCGCTGCAGTGGTACGTCTTCATCCTCATCGCCCTCGTCGGCGTCGGCTATGCGGCGCGGCTGGAGCATCGCTCCCTGAACCCCGCGACGGAGGCCGAGCTCCAGGCGGCGGAGCCGAGACCCTCCCGTCGCCGTCGCGAACGGAGCGACACCGAGGAGGAGGACGCGCTCCTCGACGGCAGGTAGCGCCCGGGCGGCGGGCCTCGGCCGGCTGCTAGCGTGGCCCCAGGCGGCGTCGATGCCGACGTCGGGGATCAGGAGGCGACCATGTCGAACCGGTACGACCATCTCTTCGTGAAGGACATGCCCGTCTGCGGGCCGAACGACTTCGACAACGAGGGCGAGGCCGCGGGGCTGCAGCCGCCCGACAATCTGGGCGAGCCCAACTGGCTCGTGAACGCGGCCCTCGTGCCGGGTGCCCAGATCAACATGACCCATATCTGGATCACGGAGACCGAGCAGTCGCAGCTGTGGGTGCTCCCCCACGTGCACGACTACGACGAGGTGCTCATCTGGACGGGCGGAGACCCCGAGAACCCGCACGACCTCGGAGCCGAGATCTACATGGACGTCGCGGGCGAGCGCCACATCATCACGACCTCGGGCTGCGTCTACATCCCCGCGGGCGTGGAGCACTGCCCGCTCGGCTTCAACCGCGTCGACCGGCCGTTCCGCTTCAGCGCGCTCTCCCTGGCCCCGAGCTACACCTCCGACCGCGCCGAGCGCGCAGCCGCGGCCCCCGCGGGGTAGGGGCGCGGGGTCGCGGGGGTGCGCACCGGGATAGACTGAGGCGTGACCGTTCGACGCCTGCTGCATGCCATTCGGGGAATGGGCCTCGTCGTCGCGGTCGGCGGAGGGCTCGTCGCGTGCGCGTCGCTGCCCGACCCCGCCGAGATGCGCGATTCGCTCACCGACGTGACCGAGGTGCCGACCGCCCCCGACGCGGCCGAGGATCTCGACGCAGATCGGTTGCCCGATCCCATCGTCGAGCCGCTCGAGTGCAAGCCCTATCTCGTCATCACGGCACGGGGCACCGGCGAGCCGAGCAGCGGTCAGCTGCTCCACCGGGTGGCGAAGACCATCTCGAAGGCCCGTCCGGGCGAGGTGCTGACCCTCGACCTCGACTATCCGGCCGACACCGACGTCGCGGAGGGCGGCACCTACGGCGTGCGGCTGCTCATCGACACCCTCAACGTGCAGGCCGGGGCGTGCCCGGATCAGCGCTTCGTGCTGCTCGGATACTCCCAGGGCGCCCTCGTCGTCGGCGACGCGCTGATCGACGCGGCCATCAGGCTCGTCGGACCGACGGTGGGCGCGCTGTCCGATGAGGCCGCGGAGCGCATCCTCGCGATCGTCTTCTACGGCAATCCGCGGTTCTTCGGGGAGGAGCCCTACAACTCGGGCGACTACGACACCGCGACCAACGGCATCCTGCCCCGGCCCTTCGGGAGCCTCGATGCCTACGCGGATCGCATGATCGACTTCTGCGTCGCGCAGGACTTCGTCTGCCAGAGCAGCATGAACCTCGATGAGACCGGCCACGTCGCCTACTTCAAGAACGACATGCGCGAGGAGGGGGCCGAGTTCGTGCTCGACCGCTTCGATCCGCTGCCCGCCGACGAGGGCGACGACGCGGAGACCGCTGACGCCGGCACCGACGGCGGCGAGGGCTGACCCGCGGCGTCGGTTCGATCGGGCCGGCTACGCCAGCTCGATCAGCTCGAGGTACTCCTTCGACCAGTGGTCCTCGGTGCCGTCGGGCATGATGAGCACGCGCTCGGGGTTCAGCGCCTCGACCGCGCCCGGGTCGTGCGAGACGAGCACCACGGCCCCGGTGAAGTTCGCGAGGGCGTCGAGGATCTCCTCGCGGCTCGCGGGGTCGAGGTTGTTCGTGGGCTCGTCGAGCAGCAGCACGTTCGCGCTCGACACGACGAGCATGGCGAGGGCGAGGCGCGTCTTCTCGCCGCCCGAGAGCACGCCGGCCGGCTTCAGCACGTCGTCGCCGGTGAAGAGGAAGGATCCCAGCACCCTGCGCGCCTCGGTCTCCGTGAGGTGCTTCGACACCGAGACCATGTTCTGCAGCACGCTCGCGCGCACGTCGAGCGTCTCGTGCTCCTGCGCGTAGTAGCCGATCTTGAGGCCGTGCCCCTGCACGATGCCCCCGGTGTCGGGGTCGTCCACTCCCCCGAGGATGCGCAGCAGCGTGGTCTTCCCGGCGCCGTTGAGGCCGAGCACCACCACCTTCGAACCGCGGTCGATCGCGAGGTCGACGCCGGCGAAGATCTCGAGCGAGCCGTACGACTTCGAGAGCCCTTCCCCCATGAGCGGGGTCTTGCCGCACGGGGCGGGGTCGGGGAAGCGCAGCTTCGCCACGCGATCCGCCTGGCGCTCGTCCTCGAGACCCGCGAGCATCTTCTCGGCCCGCGCCACCATCTGGTGCGCGGCTGCGGCCTTCGTCGCCTTCGCCCCGAACTTCGCGGCCTGATCCTTGAGTGCGGAGGCCTTCTTCTCGACGTTGGCCCGCTCCTTGCGGCGGCGCTCCTCGTCGGCGGCGCGCTGGCGCAGGTACAGCTTCCAGCTCATGTTGTAGACGTCGATGAGCTGCCGGTTCGCGTCGAGGTAGAAGACGCGGTTCACGGTCTCGCCCACGAGGTCGATGTCGTGGCTGATGACGATGACGCCGCCCCGGTAGCCCTTCAAGAAGTCGCGCAGCCACACGATCGAGTCGGCGTCGAGGTGGTTGGTCGGTTCGTCGAGGATCATCGTGTCGGCGTCGCTGAACAGGATGCGGGCCAGCTCGATGCGGCGGCGCTGGCCGCCCGAGAGCGTCTTCAGCGGCTGGTCGAGGACGCGGTCGGGCAGCCCCAGGTTGTGGGAGATGGAGGCCGCCTCGGCCTCGGCCGCGTAGCCGCCGAGCGCCTGGAAGCGGTCGGTGAGGTTGCCGAAGCGCTTCATCGCCTTCTCGGCGACGGCCGGATCCTCGCTGCCCATGTCCTCGGTCGCCCGCGCGAGCTGCGCCTGCAGCGTGCCGAGGCCGCGCGCGTCGAGGATGCGGTGGCGCGCGATCTGCTCGGGATCGCCGGTGCGCGGGTCCTGCGGCAGGAAGCCGAGCTCCCCGCTCACCGTCACCTTGCCCTCGGCGGGCTGCAGCTCTCCTGAGAGCGTGCGCGTGAGCGTGGTCTTGCCGGCGCCGTTGCGCCCGACGAGCCCGATCTTGTCGCCGGGGTTGACGCGGAAGGTCACGCCCGACATGAGGCGGCGCGCGCCCACGTCGATCGCGAGATCCTCGACGATGATCACTCTTCAGCGTCCTAACTTGATGTGCGCGCTCGGGCGTCCACGAACGGGTGTTCGCGGATCGGGGGTGGGATCCCCTCCGCGAGCGTGGCTGGGTCTGGCAGCGCGCGGCGAAGCCACGCGCCGGAACGCGAGCGGAGGGGATCCCACCCCCGATCCGCGATGATGGGTGTCAGATAGCGAACCCGAGCGCGCGCATCATGTCCCGCCCATCGTCGGTGATCCGCTCCGGCGTCCACGGCGGCATCCACACCCAGTTGATGCGGAAGGCGCGCACGAGCCCGTCGAGCGCCTCGGCGATGTCGTTCTCGATCACGTCGGTGAGCGGGCAGCCCGCGCTCGTCAGCGTCATCGAGATGACGAGCGCATCGTGCTCCTCGTCGAAGGCCAGATCGTAGATGAGGCCCAGATCGACGATGTTGACGCCCAGCTCGGGGTCGCTGACCTCTTTCAGCGCCTCGAGGGCCTGCTCGCGGAACTCGGGGGTGATGCTGAGTGCGGGGGTCTCGCTCATGGCACCCAGCCTACGCCGTGGTGTCTGCGACGAGGAAGCGGTCGTAGCCCTCGTCCTCGAGACGGTCGGCGAGCTCGGGGCCGCCCTGCTCGGCGATGCGCCCGTCGACGAAGACGTGCACGAAGTCGGGCTTGATGTACCGGAGGATCCGCGTGTAGTGGGTGATGAGCAGCACGCCGAGGCCCGTCTGCTCCTTGGCCCGGTTGACGCCCTCGGAGACGACCTTGAGCGCGTCGACGTCGAGACCGGAGTCGGTCTCGTCGAGCACCGCGAAGCGGGGCTTCAGCAGTTCGAGCTGCAGGATCTCGTTGCGCTTCTTCTCGCCGCCCGAGAAGCCCTCGTTGACGTTGCGCTCGGCGAAGGAGGCGTCCATGCGCAGGTTCTCCATCGCGCCCTTGACCTCCTTCATCCAGGTGCGGATGGCGGGGGCCTCGCCGTCGATGGCGGTCTTGGCGGTGCGCAGGAAGTTGGCGTTCGTGACGCCGGGGATCTCGACCGGGTACTGCATGGCGAGGAAGAGGCCGGCCTTCGCCCGCTCGTCGGCCTCGAACTCGGTGATGTCTTCGCCGTCGAGCAGAATCGATCCGCTCGTGATCTCGTAGCGGGGGTGACCGGCGACCGCGTAGGCGAGCGTCGACTTGCCCGAGCCGTTGGGGCCCATGATCGCGTGGGTCTCGCCCTGGCGGACCGTGAGGTCGACGCCCTTCAGGATGGGCTTGGGGCCCTGCTCGGTCTCGACGCTGACGTGAAGGTCCTTGATCTCAAGAACGGAACTCATGCTGCAATCTCTTTCGTAACGTGGGGGTCGATGTATACGGCGCCGTCTTCGATCTCGACGACGTAAACCGGGACCGGCTCGTAGGCCGGCAGGTTGAGTGGCTGGCCGGTGCGCAGCGAGAACGCCGAGCCGTGCGCCCAGCATTCGAGCGAGTCGCCCTCGACGAAGCCCTCGGAAAGGCTGATCTGACCGTGGCTGCAGGTATCGCCGATGGCGTGCACCTCGCCCTCGCTGTCGAGCACGACCGCGATCGGCACGTCGTCGAGCACGACGCGCACCGCCTGGTCCTGCTGCAACTCGCTCAGATCGAGCGCCTTCACGCGTGCCATCAGGCGAGCACGCTCTGCTTCAGCTCGGCCTCGATGGCCTGCTGCAGGCGCGCCTCGATCTGCTCGTTGCCGATGCGCTGGATGACCTCGAAGAGGAAGCCCCGCACGACGAGCTTGCGCGCCTCGTCCTCGGAGATGCCGCGGCTCTGCAGGTAGAAGATGTGCTCCTCGTCGAAGCGGCCGGTGGTCGACGCGTGACCGGCCCCCTCGATGTCGCCGGTCTCGATCTCGAGGTTCGGGATCGAATCGGTGCGCGTGCCCTCGGTCAGGGTGAGGTTTCGGTTCTCCTCGTAGCTGTCGGTGCCGGACGCGACGCGGCGGATCAGCACGTCGCCGATCCATACCGCATGCGCGCCCTCGCCCTGCAGCGCGCCCTTGTAGGCGACGCGGCTGCGGGTGTGCGGCGCGTTGTGGTCCATGTAGACCTGGTGCTCCAGGTGCTGGCCGGCGTCGGCGAAGTACGCGCCGTAGCTCTCGCCGTTCGCGCCCGGCCCGTCGAGGTGGATCGAGGGGTTCACGCGCACGATCCGCCCGCCCAGCGAGACGACGATGTGCTGCAGATTGCCGTCACGGCCCACCGTCGCGTTGTGGCTCGCGAGATGGATCGCATTCTCGTTCCATTCCTGGATGGACACCACCGTGAGGTTGGCGCCCTCCCCCACGACGATCTCGACGGTCTCGCTGAGGTGCGCGTCGCCCGAGTTCTCCAGGATCACGAGGGCATCGGCCTGGGGCGCCGCCTCGATCACGGTGTGGGCCGCGCTGGGGGTCCGGTCCAGGGCCGAGCGCGCGACGGTGACGGTCTGGCGCTCGGGGCTCGTGAGCAGGATGTGCGTGGCCGTCCGGGCCTGGCCCCAGGCGTTGGCCGCGGCCTGGTCCTCCGGGATGCCGGCCCGGCCGACGATCTCCGAGTCCATCGGGACGCTGCGGACCTCGAGGCCGGGCGCCTCGCCGATCTCGGCCGTCTGCTCGCCCCCGCGGAGTTCGCCGCCCAGCAGCTCTCCCAGCTCCGCCACGGGGGTGAACTTCCAGTTGACCTCGCGGCCGGTGACCTCGGGGTAGTCCGCGATGTCCGTCGATTTGAAGCGTTCCGAGCGCGTCTGCACCGGTGCGCGGTTCTCCCAGTCGCCGTCGCTGTGCGCCCTGAAACCGTGCTGCTCTGTCTGAAGAGTTGACATCTTTATCCGACGGATCCTTCCATGCTCATCTCGATGAGCTTGTTCAGTTCGAGCGCGTACTCCATGGGCAGCTCGCGGGCGATGGGCTCGATGAAGCCGCGCACGATCATCGCCATCGACTCCTCCTCGGAGAGGCCGCGGCTCATGAGGTAGAACAGCTGCTCCTCGCTCACCCGGGTGACCGTGGCCTCGTGGGCGAGGGTGGCGTCGTCGGTGCGGATGTCGATGGCGGGGTATGTGTCGCTGCGGGAGATGGTGTCGACGAGCAGCGCGTCGCAGACGACGGAGTTCGCCGCGTGGTGCGCGTTCGCGTCCACGCGGACCTCTCCCCGGTAGCCGGTGCGGCCGCCGCCGCGGGCGATCGACTTCGAGAGGATCGACGACTTGGTGTGGGGCGCGAGGTGGATCATCTTCGCCCCCGCGTCCTGATGCTGGCCGGGGCCCGCGAAGGCGACCGAGAGGGTCTCGCCCTTGGCGTGCTCGCCGGTCAGGTAGATCGACGGGTACTTCATGGTGACCTTCGAGCCGATGTTGCCGTCGACCCACTCCATGGTGGCGCCCTCTTCGGCGACCGCGCGCTTCGTCACGAGGTTGTACACGTTGTTCGACCAGTTCTGGATCGTCGTGTAGCGCACGCGGGCGTTCTTCTTCACGATGATCTCGACGACGGCCGAGTGCAGCGAGTCGCTCTTGTAGATCGGAGCCGTGCAGCCCTCGATGTAGTGCACGTAGCTGTCCTCGTCGGCGATGATGAGCGTGCGCTCGAACTGGCCCATGTTCTCGGTGTTGATGCGGAAGTAGGCCTGGAGCGGGATCTCGACGTGCACGCCCTTCGGCACGTAGACGAAGGATCCGCCCGACCACACCGCGGTGTTCAGCGCCGCGAACTTGTTGTCGCC
>CALMSE010000092.1 GCA_937872275.1 uncultured Leucobacter sp.
CGGGTCATCGCGACCGTCGCCTCGGGGGCGGCCTCGCCCGCGACCTGCGGCACGTAGCTCGCCGCGAGACGCACGTCGCCGCGGTGCAGCGCCGTCGCGGCCTGGGCCAGCTTGGCCGCGCTCCTCGGCCGATCGTCGGGATCCTTCGCGAGGCATGCGAAGACGAGGCGCCGCACCGGCCCGGGCACGTCGCTCGGCAGCTCCGGGGGCGTGTCGTTGATCTGCGCCATGGCGATCGCGACCTGCGAGTCGCCCGTGAAGGGCCGCCGGCCCGCGAGGCACTCGTAGGCGACGATGCCGAGCGAGTAGACGTCGGTGGCCGACGTGGCGGTGTGCCCGCTCGCCTGCTCCGGCGCCAGGTACTGCACGGTGCCCATCACCTGGCCCGTCGCGGTGAGCGGCACCTGGTCGGCGATGCGCGCGATGCCGAAGTCGGTGATCTTCACCCGGCCCTCGGGGGTGATGAGGAGGTTCCCCGGCTTGATGTCGCGGTGCACCAGGCCGGCGTCGTGAGCGGCCTGCAGCGCGGTCGCGGTCTGGGCGACGATGCCCAGCACGCGGTCGGCCGGCAGGCGCCCCTCGCGCTCGATGATCGACGAGAGCGGCTCGCCCGGCACGAGCTCCATGACGATGTAGGCCGATCCCTGCTCCTCGCCGTAGTCGAAGACGTTGGCGATGCCCTCGTGGTTCACGAGCGCGGCGTGGCGGGCCTCGGCGCGGAATCGCTCGAGGAACCCGGGATCACCCATGTACTCGTCTTTGAGGATCTTGATCGCGACCGTGCGTCCGATGATGCTGTCGGTCGCCTTCCAGACCTCGCCCATGCCGCCGACGGCGATCCGCGAGCTCAGCTCGTAGCGACCGCCGAAGGTGATTCCTGCCGCTGGCCTCATTGGTTCAACACCGCTTCCATCATTAGTTTTCCGACTCGGGTCGGGAGGTCGTAGGAGCTCCCCTGATACTCGTAGGCTTCGCCGCCGCCGTTCGCGATGACCACCGCGACGGCGATCTGCGGATCCTCCACCGGCGCGAAGCCGGTGAACCACAGCGTGTAGGGGCGCTCCGCGCCGCTCGCGTCAGTACCATTCTCGGCGGTTCCGGTCTTTCCGGCGACGCGCACGCCGGGAATCGACGCGAGGTACCCGGTTCCCGCGGGGTCGGAGACCACCTGCTCCATCATCGCGGTGAGGCTCGCGGCCGTCGCGCCCGAGAGGGGCCGCGAGAACTCCGCGTCCTCGTACTCGCGCTCGGTGCGCAGATCGGGGGTGATCACGCGGTCGACGAGCCTCGGCGTCATCACGACGCCGTCGTTCGCGATGCCCGCCGACACCATCGCCATCTGCAGCGGGGTGGCGCGCACGTCGAGCTGGCCGATCGAGGAGAGCGCGACCTGCGCCTGGTCCTGCGGGATCGGCGCGGTGCTCGGGGTCACGAGGAGCGGGATCTCGATCTCCTGCTCGAAGCCGAAGGCGCGTGCCATGTCGGGCACCGCGTCCCGCTCCATGCTCATGCCGAGCTCGGCGAAGGGGATGTTGCAGGAGTAGACGAGCGCCCGGGTGAGGCTCACGGTGTCGCCGTCGCCGCAGGTGGTGCGCGAGGCGTTCTGCATGACGGCGCTCGACTGCGGCAGCTGCAGGGTCGCCGGGTTGGCGTACTCGCTCTCGGGGGTCGCGGTGCCGTTCTCGAGGGCGGCGGCGGCCACGAGCACCTTGTAGGTCGATCCCGGGTGGTAGAGGTCGCCCGCGATGGCGCGGTTCGCGAGCGGCTGCGCCGGATCCGCTTCCAGTGCGCGGTAGTTCGCGATGATCTCGGCGTCGTCGTTCGACGAGAGCAGCGCCGGGTCGAAGCCGGGGGTCGACACGAGCGCCAGCACGCGCCCGGTGGCGGGCTCGATCGCGACGGCCGCGCCCTCGAAGCCCGCCATCGCCTCGGCGGCGACCTGCTGCAGCACGGGGTCGATGGTGGTCTCGACCGAGCTGCCCTGCGGCTCCTCGCCCGTGAGCGTGCGCACGATGCGGGTGAAGAACTGCGCGTTCGCGAGGCCCGAGAGATCCTGGTGCATGGCGTTCTCGAGGCCCGTGGCGCCCTGGCGGCGCGAGAAGTACCCGGTGACGGCGGAGTAGAGCTCGCCTTCGGGGTACTGCCGCACGAAGCGGTACTCGTCGTCGGTGGGCGTCGAGTAGGCGACGGGGTTGCCGTCGACGAGGATCGAGCCGCGCTCCACGCGGTAGCCGTTCTTCGCGGTGCGCTGATTGTACTCGTTGGCGCGCAGCTCGTCGGCGTTCACGAACTGGATCATGGTGACCGCGAAGAACAGCACGATGAACATGCCGAACACGGTGCGGGTGAGGGCCTTCAGCTGCTTGTTCACGCGCGGATCACCAGCTTCGGCCGGTTGCGCACCGAGTTGGACAGGCGCAGCAGCAGCGCGACGATGATCCAGTTCGAGACGAGGGAGGATCCGCCGGCCGCGAGGAAGGGCGCGGTGAGGCCGGTGAGCGGGATCACGCGGGTGACGCCGCCGACCACGATGAACACCTGCAGCGCGATCGCGAAGCCGAGGCCCGAGGCCAGGAGCTTGCCGAAGTCGTCCTGCCCCGCGAAGCCGATGCGCACCGCGCGGCCCACGAGCAGCAGGTAGGCGGCGAGGATCACGAAGAGGCCGATGAGGCCGAGCTCCTCGCCGAGGCTCGCGATGATGTAGTCGCTGCGGGCCTCGGGCGTGTCGGCCGGGAAGCCCTGGCCGAGACCCGTGCCCGTCATGCCCCCGTTCGCCATGCCGAAGAGGCCCTGCACGAGCTGGTAGCCGATGCCGAGGGGGTCGGCGAAGGGATCGAGCCAGTTCGCGAAGCGGCGGCCCACGTAGTCGAGGGTCTGGCTCGCGACGACGCCGCCGACGAGGAAGAGGCCGACGCCGAGCACGACCCAGCCCGCGCGCCCCGTGGCGAGGTAGAGCATCGAGATGAAGAGGCCGAAGTAGAGCAGCGAGGTGCCGAGGTCGCGCTGGAAGACCAGCACCGCCATGGCGACGAGCCAGAAGGCGATGAGCGGCCCGAGGTCGCGGCCGCGCGGGAAGCGGATGCCGAGCACCTTCCGGCCCACCATCGAGAGCGCGTCGCGGTTCCGCACGAGGTAGCCCGCGAAGAAGATCGCGAGCAGGATCTTGGCGATCTCGCCGGGCTGGAAGGAGAAGCCGCCGATGTGGATCCACACCCGGGCGCCGTTGATCTCCTGCCCGATGACGGGGAGCATCGGCAGGAGCAGCAGGATCAGCGCGCCGAGGCCCATGAGGTAGGTGTAGCGGAACAGCACGAGGTGATTGCGGATCACCGCGATCACGACGATGCCCGCGGCGACGGCGACCGACGACCAGACGAGCTGCCGGATCGAGGCCGCCTCCCAGCCGGTCACGCTCTCGGCGAGGTCGATGCGGTAGATCTGTGCGATGCCGACGAGGTTGAGCAGCGTCGCGATGGGCAGGATCAGCGGATCGGCGTCGGGCGCGGTGAACCGCACCGCGAGGTGGAGGCCGATGAGCGTCGCGACGAGGAGCGCGCCGGTGGGCAGCAGCGTGGTCGTGACCTCGCCGCGCACGGTGAGGTCGACGATGACGACCGCGGCCGCGCCGATCGCGATCGCGAACAGCAGCAGGGCGAGCTCGATGCCCCGCAGCAGGCGGGGCGCGCGGATCGCCGTGATGCGCTGCAGCACGGTCTCGCTGGTGCGGGCCTTCTCGTAGGCGGCGGGCCCGGTCACGGTTCCGACCCCAGCCGCAGCACGATCTCTCGGGCCTGCTCGAGCGAGTCGGCGCTCAGGGTGCGCTCGATCTGGCGCTGCTCGAGGCCGTCGAGGGAGCTCAGGGGAATCCCCGTCTCCTCGGCGACCGAGTGCAGCGAGAGCGCGCCGATGCCCTGCGGCACACCGCGGTAGATGACGACGGTCTCGCCGTCGGTGCCGACGAAGTAGCGGGTCTGCGTCCACTGGTAGCCGAGGGCGAGGGCTCCGGCGAGGGCGGCGATGATGGCCACGAGGCCGAGCGCCCAGAACAGGCGGCGCCTGCGGTTGCGGCGCTTCGTCTCCGCGATGAGCTCGTTCAGGTACTCGTCGACGCGGGGCTCGAAGTGGCTCTCGGCCACGGGCTGCACGCGGCGGATCGCCCGGCGCCGGGAGAGCAGGCGCGTGCGCGCGGTGGTCGCGATCTCGTCTTCGGCCGCCTCGGTGGTCGCGGATCCGGCGAATCGCCGCCCGGGCAGCGCCTCGCGGGCGAGCGGCTCGGCGACGGTCTCGACCAGCACCACCGTGACGTTGTCTGGCGCGCCGTGGGCGAGGCTCTTGTCGATGAGCCCCTCGACGGCGCCCTGCAGCGAGTCGCGTCGCAGCAGGATCTTCTCGATGTCCGGATCCTCCACGTAGCCGCAGAGTCCGTCGCTGCAGAGCAGCCAGACGTCGCCCGGGCGGGTGTCCTGCACCAGGGTGTCGATCTCGGGCGAGCTGTCGACGTCGCCGAGCACGCGCATGAGCACCGATCGGCGGGGGTGGGTCTTCGCCTCCTCCTCGGTGATGCGGCCGCTGTCGACGAGGCGCTGCACGAAGGTGTGGTCCTTCGTGATCTGCCGCAGCTTGCCGTCCCGCAGCAGGTAGAGGCGGGAGTCGCCGATGTGGGCGATCGCGAGCTGATCCTCGACCGTCATGAAGCCGGTGAACGTCGTGCCCATGCCCGAGAGCTCGGGGCGGTCGCCGACCGTGGAGCGCAGCATCCTGTTGGTGCGCAGGAGCGCCTCGCGCAGCTCCCTCGTCGCGGGCCCGGGGTCGTGGGGCGGCGCGGTGAGCGGGTCGATGGTGATGGGGGTGGTGGGCGCCCCGTGGGCGGCTCCGTCGGATCGCGCGTCGTCGTCGCGGGCCGCCGCCGC
>CALMSE010000093.1 GCA_937872275.1 uncultured Leucobacter sp.
GCCGCGCGCCGCGCGCGGATCGCACGCGGATCGAGCGCCGGATTGTCGCCTGGCATGCGCACGCCTTCGAGCGCCGCGCGCAGTCGCGAGGCCTGCAGCCGCCCCGGTGCGAGCACCAGCAGCCGCTCGTCGGCGAAGCCCGGCAGCGCCGCGAGACGCGCGAACGACTCGACCACGAGCAGGCTCTTGCCGGTGCCCGGAGCGCCCAGCACGCGGGCGTGCCGGCCCGGGTCGAGGGCGAGCACCCGTCGCTGCGAAGGGTCGAAGGTCGTCATGCGGCAAGCCTAGAGGCGGCCACCGACAGGCACGGGCGGAGCGGGCTCGGCGCTCAGCCCTCGCCCGCGCTCCACCGCAGCAGCTCGTCCCGCAGGGCGGCGAATGCCGGCTCGCGGGGGTCGAGGAAGCCGTAGTGGCCCTCGCCTGCGATCTCCACGAGCCGGGCGTCATCGCCGGCCCGCCGCAGCGCCGCCGCGTAGTCGCGCGACTGCTCCGCCCCGACGACGGTGTCGGCGTCGCCGTGCAGCACGACGTGCCGCACCCCGGTCGGAACGAAGGCGCGCAGGTCGGCCGCGCGGTACTTCTCCGGCTCTTCATCGGGTCCCGCCCCGATCCAGCGGGCGATCGAACCGTCGTCCCAGCCGGCGCGGGAGGCGCCCGCGAGGTCGCTCACCGCCGCGAGCGGCAGCAGCAGTTCCACCCCGGGTACCCCCGCGAGGCGGCCGCAGAGGTACCCTCCCGCGGAATGGCCGAACGCCGCCATGCCGCGCGGGGCTCCCGCGGCGGTTGTCCCGGCGCGATCCGCGACCGCGGCGACCGCGGCGCGGACGTCGGCGACCGTCTCCTCGAGGCCGCCGCCGGAACCGATCCGACGGTACTCGACATTGGCGACCCGGAAGCCGTCGGCGAGCAGCTGCCGGATGACCGGCACGTGCAGCGAGGCGTCATACGCGGCCTCGAAGTAGCCGCCGTGCAGACTCACCACGAGCGGCCCGGTGCCGTTCCCCTCCGCGGCCCACAACTCGACGCGCTGCTCCGGAGCGGGCCCGTAGGCGATGGTCGTGACCGTCGGCGACGGCACGTCGTCGCGCGCCTCGTCCCAGGCTCCGAGCCCGTCGAACCATTCGCCGAGCATGGCATCGCTCTCGAAATCGAGCACGGTCGTTCCTCCGGGTTCCGTGACAGTCGGTACCCCAGGAGAATACCGCCCCGCCGTGCGCTGCGAGCGAACTGGCGTCCTCGCGCCCGCGGAGAGCACCGCGGGCACCGTAGACTCGCAGCAGCACCGCGCGCTCCGGGCGATCGAAACGCAGAGCGCGCACATCCGACCCGGGAGGCATCAGTGGAAATCCGCATCGGCATCATCCAGAACCCGCGCGAGCTCAGCTTCGAGACCGACGAGGCGGCCGACGAGGTGCGCGGGCGCGTCGAGAAGGCGCTCGGTGGCGGTCTCGATCCCCTCGTCGTCTTCACCGACACCAAGGGCAAGCAGTACCTCGTGGCGACGGCGTCGATCGCCTACGTCGAGCTCGGCGGCGAGTCGGGCCGCAAGGTCGGCTTCATCAGCTGAGCTGGATCCGGGCGCTCGGGGCGCGGCGAAGCCCTGCCCGCCGCACGTCCCGATCCCGCCCGCGGAATCGGCGGCATGAGAAGGTCGCGGCCGGCCCTGCTGCGGTCAGCTCGGCCTCTCCAGGAGCACCGCGACCTCGAGGTGGGTCGTGTGCGGGAACATGTCGAAGACCCGGGCCTCCCGCACCGCGTACGCCGGCATCGCCGCGAGGTCGCGGGCGAGGCTCTCCGGGTTGCAGCTCGAATAGACGACGCGGCGGATCGCGGATCCCTCGACCCAGCCCGCGAGCTGTGCGCCGATGCCGCGGCGCGGCGGGTTGACGATCAGCAGCTCCGGCTGCTCCTCGCGGGTCGACGCGAGTGCGAACCCGGTCGCGTCGGCCGCGACGAACGACGCGTCGAGCCCCGCTTCTCGGGCCGATCGCCGGGCCGACTCCACCGCGGCCCCGCTGAGCTCGACGCCGAGCACGGCGCGCGCATCCGCACCGCCGGCTCCGGAGCCGGCGCCCACGCCCGCGACGTGCAGCGCGAAGCCGCCCACCCCGCAGTAGAGATCCCAGACGGAGCGCGGATCCGCCTCCTGCACCCACTCCGCCGCCTGCGCGTACAACTCGCGCGCGACCGCCGTGTTCGTCTGGAAGAAGCCCTGCGGCCTGAGATGCAGCGCGAGCGGCCGCTCCGGAGAGCCGAGCCGCATGGTCAGCGAGGAGCCGAGCAGCGGCACTTCGCGCTCGCCCTCGAGCACGGCCTTGTGCTCGGGCAGCAGGTTCACCGAGATCACAGCGGCCCGGGGCACGAGCCGCCGCAGCTGATCGAGCCGCGACCGCAGCACGTCGAGCGCACGCTCGCTGCGCACGACGAAGCGCAGCATCAGCTCGTCGTCCGGAGAGATGGTGACGTGCACGAACTTGAGCTCCCCGCGGCGCTCGGGCACGGAATAGGGCGGCAGCCCGGTCGACTCGAGGAAGGCGGCGAGATCCGGCAGCACCGCCGCGATGCCGGGCGACTGGATGGCGCACTCCCGCAGGTCGACCCCTCGTCCGTCGGGGCCGAGGATGCCGAGCGTGACCCGGCCCCGGGGCCCGGACGTCCCGCCGACGACGAGCTTCACCCGGTTGCGGAAGCCGCGCTCGGCGCTCGCGAACGCCGGCAGCCAGGCCTCCTCGGGCACGGTGGCCAGCAGTGCCCGGCAGCGCGCCGCCTTCGCGGCGAGCTGCGCGGCGTAGGGCGTCTCGATGAGTGCGCAGGAGCGGCACTCCCCAGCCTCGAAGTATCGGCAGTGCACGGCGATCGAGGGGCGGCGGGTCAGGCCGTGAGGCCCAGGCCGTCCATGCGCCTGATGTGGTCGGCGATCAGCTCGGTGAAGACGGGCTCGACCTCGCTCGCGACGAAGGCCCGGCGCTCGCTGAGCGAGAGCACGTCGCGAGAGACGAGCAGCGTGTCGCCGACGAGCCGGCGCCCCCAGAGCGCGAGGCGGTTCGCGAGCGCGGGATCCGCCGCGATCTCGGCGGCGAGCAGCTCGCGCAGTTCGTCGCGCCCCGCGCTCTCGGTGAGGATCGCGATGGCGTCGGAGCGGTAGGAGTCCTTCAGCCCGCCCGCGAGCGAGGCGAAGAAGCCGTCGAAGAGGCCGCCGACAAGATAGACGGAGAGCACGTGCTGGTGCCAGTCGGGCACCTCGATCCGCTCGATGTAGCGGTCGATGACCGGGGTGAAGGGCGTCATGAGCACGTGCGGCTCGTGCCCGCGGCGGCGGATCTCGTCGGTGAGGCGCTGGTGCTTGGAGAGGGTCACTCCGGCGACCCGGGCGAGCACGTCCTTCGCCTGCAGCGTCGGGGCGCCGCCGACCGCACGCGCCGAGGCCTCGTAGAGTTCCAGCTGCAGATAGGCGGTGAGGCCGAGGAAGGGCATGATGCCGGGCGCGAATTCCGCGAGCTCGACCCGCACCGCGTCGTCGCCGGCATCGCGCGACCCCAGCCTGCGCGTGGGGGTCGTCTGCTTGCGCAGCTTCTTCATCCACTCGAACACGTCGCCAGTGTACCGGCGACGCGCAGCGCGCAGCGCATAGACTGGGTACCGCATTCGACAGTGGATCGCCCTCGGCCCGGCCGCGGGCAGCGTCCGTCGAGGCACCCACGCGGGCGACGAGGAGCGCCCGCGAGCTACGCCTGTGGTTCGAGATCAGCGCGTAGCATCGCATCTCTCACAGACAGGTAGACCAGAGTGACCACGTTCACCGAACTCGGCGTCGATCAGGATATGGTCGACGCCCTCGCAGCCCAGGGCATCGTCGACGCCTTCCCCATCCAGGAGCAGACGATCCCGCTCGCGCTCTCCGGGCAGGACATCATCGGACAGGCCAAGACCGGCACCGGCAAGACCTTCGGCTTCGGCCTCCCGCTGCTGCAGCGCATCGGCGCGAACCCGGAGCCCGGCGTGCAGGCGCTCGTCGTCGTGCCGACGCGCGAGCTCGCCGTGCAGGTGTACGAGGATCTCGAGCTCGCCTCGCAGAACCGGGGCGTGCAGGTCGTGCCCATCTACGGGGGCAAGGCCTACGAGGGGCAGATCGAGCAGCTGAAGGCCGGGGCCCAGGTGGTCGTCGGCACCCCGGGCCGCCTCCTCGACCTCGCCGGCCAGCGCCTGCTGAGCCTGAAGGACGTGCGCGAGATGGTGCTCGACGAGGCCGACAAGATGCTCGACCTCGGCTTCCTCGCCGACATCGAGAAACTCTTCGCGCAGACCCCCGAGAGCCGCCACACGATGCTGTTCTCGGCGACCATGCCGGGCACGATCGTGGCGCTCGCGCGGCGCTTCATGCGGGGCCCGATCCACATCCGCGCCACCGACCCCGACGAGGGCGCGATGCAGGCGAACATCGAGCATCTCGTGTACCGCGCCCACTCACTGGACAAGGACGAGGTGATCGGCCGCATCCTGCAGGCCGAGGGTCGCGGCAAGACCGTCATCTTCATGCGCACGAAGCGCGCCGCCGCCAAGCTGCAGGAGGAGCTGGTGGATCGCGGCTTCGCCGCCGCGAGCGTGCACGGCGACCTGAACCAGGATCAGCGGGAGCGCGCGATGGCCGCGTTCAAGGCCGGCAAGAAGGACATCCTCATCGCCACCGACGTGGCCGCGCGCGGCATCGACGTCGACGACGTGACGCACGTGATCAACCACACCGTCCCCGACGACGAGAAGGCCTACCTGCACCGCGTCGGCCGCACCGGCCGCGCCGGCCGCACCGGCATCGCGGTCACCTTCGTCGACTGGGACGACATGCACAAGTGGGCGCTCATCAACAAGGCGCTCGACTTCGGCACCCCGGAGCCGCGCGAGACCTACAGCTC
>CALMSE010000094.1 GCA_937872275.1 uncultured Leucobacter sp.
GGCCCAGACCCAGCGGACGCCCGGGCCCCCGCTCGCCCGGGTGCCCGACGAGCGCACCGCGCCGACCGCGAGGGCGGCCGAGACTCCGACGAACACGACCGCGTCGAACCACTGCGCGCGCACCAGCTGGACGGCGCCGATCGCGAGCAGCACGCCCACCCACGCGACCGGGCCCCATCGGACCCGGCGCGGCGAGATCTCCGCCGCCGCACCCGAAGTGGTCTCCACACCGTCATGTTAGCCAGGCCGCCGGGCGCGCGCCGGGTGGAATCGCGGGTCTCCCCGCCACCTGTCGCGACTCCTCCGCAATTTAGTTACATAGTGTAATAATGAGGTAATGTATCGGTTATGAACGAGACGCGCCGCACGCCCGAGCAGAGCCCCCTCCTCGACCGCCTGCTGGCGGTCGGCGACCTCCTCCAGCGGGACATGGAGCGCGCCTTCGCGGGGACCGCGCTCACGCCCAGCCGGGTGCACCTGCTCTGGATACTGCGCCGCACCGGCCCGCTCACCCAGCGCGGACTGTCCGGGGAGCTCGGTATCACGCCGCGGAGCGTCTCGGCCCTCGTCGACGCGCTCGAGCCGCTCGGCTACCTCTACCGCGCCCCGCATCCGGAGGACCGCCGCGCCTTCCTCGTCACCCTCACCCCCCTGGCCGACGGCATGATGGCACGGATGGAGGAGGATCACGCCGGGCTCGAGGCCTCGCTCCGCGACGCCGTCGCCCCCGCCGACCGGGAGGCCTTCGACCGCGGCCTGGGCGGCGTGCTCTCGCGACTGGCCGAGCTGTTCGCGGCAGGCAGTCCCGTGTACGACGACGTGGAGTCCGGCCGTGGGCGGTGAGGGCGCATCTGCGGGAGCCCGGATCCGGAGCCTGCTGCGGCGGGCGGCCACCATGGAGCTGCGCATCTACGAGAGCATCTGGAGGTTCGTCGCCCGCCGGCCGAAGATCGCACCGGGCGGGCGCGGGTTCCGCTACCACCGACCGGTGCTCACCGTGCTGATCGTGTTCATGGTGCTCTCCGCGGTCGAGATCCCCATCATCGATGCGCTCGTGCACCAGTGGCCCCCGGTGCGCATCGGCTTTCTCATCCTCGGCATCTGGGGCCTCACCTGGATGATCGGGCTGCTCTTCGCCTATCTCACCCGGCCCCACGCCGTCGGCCCCGACGGGATTCGCGTGCGCGAGGGGCTGGAGCTCGACATCCCGGTGAGCTGGGACGATCTCGCCTCGATCCGCGTGCATTCCGCGATCGTCGACCCGAACGACCCGAAGAACAAGCCGAAGCGCGTCTTCGAGGAGGACGGCGAGCGGATCTGCGCGGTGCGGGTCGGCAACGAGACGAACCTCGAGATCGCCTTCGAGCGGCCCACGCGCGTGCGCCTGCCCGGTCTGCCGCCGAAGGGCGGCGAGCACGAGGTGACGATGCTGCGCTTCTGGGCCGACGACCCGATAGGCGTGCTGGAGGAGTGCCGGCGGCACCTCGGCTGAGCCTGCCCGGAACCGAATTGCCCCGCGCTCGGCGCCGTGATTGCATGGTGCGATGCGGTTCATCACACGGCGCGGCCGACTCGCGGAGGTGCTCGCGGCAGCGCTCTGCGCCGCGTTGCTCGCTGGCTGCGCCTCGTCTGCGCCCCGGGAGGCTCCCCCGGCTGCGACCCCCGCCGAGACCTCGGGAGACGCCTCCCGACTGCTGCCGGAGGAGGAGGAACTGCGCGCCGCGGTCGAGCGGGCGCTCGAGGGCACGGGCGTCCCGGGGGCCGCAGTGGCCGTGACCGCGGCCGACGGCTCCCGCTCGATCGCCCTGATCGGCGAGGCGGGCCCCGGCACCGCGGTCTCTGCGGGCACCCGCTTCGCCTACCGCAGCATCACCAAGTCGTTCATCGGCACGGTGATCCTGCAGCTCGCCGAGGAGGGCCTCATCGACCTCGACGCGCCGATCGCCGAGTACGTCGACGGGGTGCCCCACGGCGAGACCATCACCATCGCCGAGCTCGCGACGATGCGCTCCGGCCTCGCGAACTACTCCGCGCTGCCCGGCATGGGCGAGATGCTCGATGAGAGGGGCTTCGGTCACGATCCGGCGGTCGCGGATCTTCTCGCGCTCGCCTTCGCCGAGCCGCTCGATTTCGAGCCCGGCGAGGCCTACGAGTACTCCAACACCGGCACGGTGCTGCTGGGCGAGGCGATCGAGGCGGCGACGGGCCGGAGCTGGCAGGAGGCGGTGGCCGAGCGGATCACCCGGCCCCTCGGCCTCGACTCGGTGCACGTCGGCGCCGGCGACGCCGCCACTGATGCTCTGGGCTTTCAGCTCGAGGGCGGCGAGGCCGTCGAGGAGCTCCCCGAGCTCGCGCCCGGCTGGTTCGGCGCCGCGGGAGCGCTGAACGGCGACATCGTGGATCTCGCGGCCTGGGGGCGGGCGTTCGGCGCCGGGAGCCTCCTCGACCCGGCGACCCGTCAGCAGCGCCTCGAGTCCCTCGGGCCGACCGACGACGACCCGGCGAGCCCCGAGTACGACCGCTACGGTTTCGCGATGGGCGAGATCGCGGGGTGGATCGGGCACACCGGCAACGGGCTCGGCTTCCAGTCGCTCGTCATGTACGACCCGGCCTCGGAACGCGTCGTGGCGATCCTGCTGGGCGGCACGGGCGAGAACGCGAACCTGCCGGCCGCGGTGTTCCGCGATCTGCTGCTGATCCCGAGCTCCGGTAGTCGGTGCGCAGACCGGGACGGCGACCGGGGCTCAGGCTGCGTCGAACGCCGCCGGCAGCGCCAGGTCGCCGACCCCGCTGACGCTCACCCGCTCGAGGCCCTGCCACGCCGCGGCGCGCGACAGCAGCGACACCGCCGTCTCCGCGGTGCGCGCCGGGGCGCGCTCCTCTCGCCAGGCCGCCTGCACCAGCAGCTCGCGCCCGGTGCGGTCGGCCTTCAGATCGATGCGCCCGGCGAGGCGGCCTCCGACCATGAGCGGCAGGCAGTAGTAGCCGTAGCGCCGTTTCTCCTTCGGCGTGTAGATCTCGATGCGGTAGTGGAAGTCGAAAAGCCGCTCGGCCCGGGGCCGGAACCACACGACGGGGTCGAAGGGCGTCAGCAGGGCATCGGGGGCGAGACGCGCGGGCACGCGCGCGTCGCGGTGGATCCAGGCGGCCTCGGGCCGGCCCGCGCGAGAGCGCCAGCCCACCACCTCCACCGGGATCAGCAGGCCCTCGGCCTCGAGACGCGCGACCGCGGGGCGCGCCTCCCCTGCCCGAAGCCGATGATAGTCGGCGAGATCGGCGAGGGTCGCGACCCCGAGGGCCCGTGCGGCCCGCTCGATCAGACGATACTGGGCCTCCGCCCGCGGCACGGGCCGGAGCGCCTCGTCCGGCAGCACCTGCTCGGCGAGCGCGTAGCGCCGTTGGAAGCCCTCGCGCCCTGCCGAGACCACCTCGCCCGTGGCGAAGAGCCACTCCACCGCGCGCTTCGTATCGCTCCAGTCCCACCACGGCCCCCGGGCTCCGCGAGCCTCCTCCTCGAGCTCGCGGACGAGCTGCGGTCCGCCGGCCGCGAGCCTGGCCCGCACGTTCTCCACGGCCCCGGCCCCGGCTCTCGTGCGCCAGTCGCGCTGGTGCCGCGCCCGGAAATCGTCCATCCGCCACCCGAAGAGCGGTCGATCCGCCACCGGGATGAAGGCCGCCTCGTGCGCCCAGTACTCGGTGTACTCGCCGCTGCGCCAGAGCAGGCGGTCGAGCGCGCCGGGATCGTAGCCGCCGTGCCGCGAGAACACGGGCAGGTAGTGGCTGCGCGCGAAGACGTTGACCGAGTCGATCTGCAGCACGTGCAGCCGCTCGAGCGCGGGGTCGAAGGGCCGCCGTGCGCGGAGCCGGGGCGCGCCCGAGAAGCCCTGCGCCGCGAGGGCGATGCGGCGCGCCTCAGCCGCGCTCAGGGTGTCGCGCGCTCGGAGCATCCCGCCCCGGGCCTAGCCGAACCAGAGCGCGAGCTCGCGCTCGGCGGAGAGGGTCGAGTCGGAGCCGTGCACGAGGTTCTGCTGCACGTTCAGCCCCCAGTCGCGGCCGAGATCGCCGCGGATGGTGCCGGGTGCCGCGGTGGTGGGATCGGTGGCGCCTGCGAGCGAGCGGAAGCCCTCGATGACCCGGTCGCCCGTCGCGCGCACGGCGACGATCGGCCCCGACATCATGAACTCGACGAGCGGGTCGAAGAACGGCTTGCCCTGGTGCTCCTCGTAGTGGGCCTCGAGCAGTTCGCGCGGCGCCCGCACCATCCGCAGATCCGCGATGATGTAGCCCTTGGCCTCGATGCGGCGCAGGATCTCGCCGGTGAGGCCGCGGGCCACGCCGTCGGGCTTGACCAGGATCAACGTCTCTTCCGCGGACATGCGCGCTCCGTTCACTCGAAAACCGTTCCGACGCTCCAGCCTAGCGGGACTCCGGATCGCCTCTCCGCTCGGCGGGGAGCCGGCGCGGTGGCGTCGGCACAGATCACGGGGAATCGCGATGCGATTCCTCCCACGCGATCCGCGTGCGATCGATCTGCGCGCCCTTCACCATGCAGTAGATCCACAGCGCCGTGAAGATGACCCCGACGACGAGCGCCATCGGCAGCACGATTCCGCTCGCCAGTACGAGCGCGTGCACGATCCAGCCGAGCACGATGCCGACGCGCCCGAAGCGCATCAGCCCGAGCGCCGCGACGATGATCGCGCAGAGGCCGACGCCGCCCCAGATGCCGAGCTCGGGAGGGGTGAGGATGCCGAGCCCGAAGACGGTCATGCCGATGAGGAACACGACGATCAGCTCGAATCCGAGCACGATCGAGGCGAGCGCCCGTTGCGTCCTCATCGAGGAGTCGCCTCGGGCGCCGCCCGACACCCGCATCGCGCTGTTGTGCGCGAAGCTCTCCGACGGCGAGAGCGGCAGGTCGTCCTCGGAGCCCGTGCCGTCGCCGCCGGGCACGTTCTCGCCGCTCATGCGATCCCCCATCCCTCGGCGCGGGCGTGCGCGACGGCCTCGCCCGCGAGCAGCACCGAGCCGGCGACGAGCACCGCCCGCCCGCCCGCCTCGGCGGCCCAGGCGCGTGCGGTGTCGAGTGCGCCCGGCAGGGCGTCCACCACTTCGAGCGGCACGCCCTCGATCACCCCGTCGGCGAGTTCCGCGAGCCCGGAGGCGTCGAGGCTGCGCGGCGAGTCGACCGCCGTGAGGATCACCCGGTCGGCGATCGGGGCGAGCGCCTGCAGCAGGCCGACCACGTCCTTCTCCCCCAGCACGCCGACGACGAGCGCGAGCTCGGCGAAGGTGAAGCTCTCGGTCACCGCCCGGGCGAGCGCCTCGGCGCCGTGGGGGTTGTGGGCCGCGTCGACGTAGACGACCGGATCGGTGCCGATGAGCTGCAGGCGACCGGGCGAGGTGAGCTGCGCGAGTCCCTCGTCGAGCACCTCCTCCGGAATCGGCCGCTCGGCGCCGAGGAAGGCCTCGACCGCCGCGATGGCGAGCACGACGTTCTCGGCCTGGTGCACGCCGTGCAGGGGCACGAAGGCCGGGTCGTACGCGTGGCCGTTCAGGCCCCGCGCATCGATCTGGCGACCGCCGACGGCGAGGCGGTCGTCGGCGAGGGCGAAGTCGCGGCCCGCGACGTACAGGTGGGCCCCCTGATAGGCGGCCGCCTCGGCGAGCTCGGCGAGCGCCTCGGGCCGCTGCGCCGCGGAGACCGCCGTCGAGCCGGACTTGACGATGCCGGCCTTGGTGCGGGCGATGGTCGCGATGTCGGAGCCGAGGATCGCGGTGTGGTCGAGATCGATCGGGGTGAAGACCGCGATCTCGGCGTCGGCGATGTTCGTCGCGTCCCACTCCCCGCCCATGCCGACCTCGATCACCGCGACGTCGACGGGTGCGTCGGCGAAGAGGGTGAAGGCGAGCACCGCGAGCGCTTCGAAGAAGGTGATCGGCCCCTGGCCGGCCTCGGCGAGCTCGGCGTCGACCACCTGCAGCGGCGGCTGCAGCTCGTCCCAGGCCTCCGCGAGCGTCTGCCCGCCCACCGGCGAGCCGTCGAGCTGGAAGCGCTCGGTGAAGCTCACGAGGTGCGGACTCGTGAAGAGCCCGGTGCGCATGCCGTGCGCGCGCAGCAGCGACTCGATCGCCCGGCTCGTGGAGGTCTTCCCGTTGGTCCCCGCGACCTGGATCACCGGGTACGAGAGCTGGGGGGTGCCCGCGAGCTCCGCCAGTCGCCGCGCCGGCTCGATGCGGGGACGAGGGTTCGCCTCCCCGACCCGAGTCAGCAGCTCATCGTAGACGCGCTGCGCCGCACGCTCCGCCTGGGTCATGAGCCGGCCCTCCCGATCGCGTCGATCCCGATGAAGAGCGGCGCCTTCTCAGCGCCGAGCGCGGGAGCGGTCGAGGCGCCGACGCCCCAGTTCTCCCCCGCCTCGAGCGAGGCCGGATCCGCCGCCGCCCGCAGCTCGATCGTCGTGGCGAGGGTCTCGCCCGCGATGAGCTCGGCGTGCGCCGCGAGCGCGCGCTCATGCTCCGGCGCGGCGCCGAGCACGAGCACGATGCGGTCGCTCACGTCCAGCCCAGCGTTCTTGCGCGCCTCCTGCACCGCGCGGATCGCGTCCCTGGCGACGCCCTCGGCCTCGAGCTCGGGGGTCGTCCCGGTGCGCAGCAGCACGAAGCCCCCGCCGGGGAGGAGGCCGATGGCCTCGCGATCCGCCCCCGCATCGTCCTCCGTCCGCCCGCCGGAGACCGAGAGCGTGAGCTCGTACTCGTGCGGCTCGAGCGTGATGCCGCCCGCGGTCACGACGCCGCCGGCCTCGCTCCAGTCGCCCGCCTTCGCGGCCCTGATGACGACCTGCACGTCCTTCCCGAGGCGCGGACCCGCGGCGCGCGCGTTCACGGCGAGCGTGTGCACGATGCCGTGCTTCTCGGCGCTGCTCTGCTCGCCGTCGCCGCCGTCCTTCAGCCGCTTCAGCTTCACCTTCTTGACGTTGAGCTCCTCGCGCAGGATCTGGGCGAAGGGCTTCAGCGCGTCCTTGCGAGCCGTGACGACCGTGAGCCTCGCGAGCGGCAGCCGCACGCGCAGACGGTTCGCCTTGCGCAGCGCGAGCGCCTGCGAGGTGACCTGCCGCAGCTCGTCCATGGCGGCGATGAGCTCGTCGTCGCTCGGGAACGCATCCGCGTCCGGCCAGTCCTCGAGATGCACCGAGCGGCCGCCGGTGAGCCCCCGCCAGATCTCCTCGGTGACGAGGGGGGCGAGCGGCGCCGCGACTCGGGCGAGCGTCTCGAGCACGGTGTAGAGCGTGTCGAAGGCCCGCCGGTTCGAGGCCTTGCCGTTCTTCCCGTGCACGCCCTCCCAGAATCGGTCGCGCGAGCGGCGCACGTACCAGTTGGTCAGCACCTCGGCGAACTCGCGCAGCGCTTCGGCCGCGGTCGTCGTGTCGAGGCCCTCGAGGTGGGCCCCGACCTCGCGCACGAGCGCGCCCGTCTTCGCGAGGATGTAGCGGTCGAGCGGATCGTCGCTGTCGGTGCGCCACTCGGCCTCGAGGCCGTCGGCGTTCGCGTAGAGGGTGAAGAAGTACCAGGTGCTCCACAGCGGCAGGATGAACTGCCGCACGCCCTCGCGGATGCCCTCCTCGGTGACGATGAGGTTGCCGCCCCGGACCACGGGCGAGGCCATGAGGAACCAGCGCATCGCATCCGAGCCGTCGCGGTGGAAGACCTCGTTCACGTCCGGGTAGTTGCGCAGCGACTTCGACATCTTGTTGCCGTCGGAGCCGAGCACGATGCCGTGGCTGATCACGTTCCTGAATGCGGGCCGGTCGAAGAGCGCCGTCGCGAGCACGTGCATCACGTAGAACCAGCCGCGGGTCTGGCCGATGTACTCGACGATGAAGTCGGCCGGTTGATGCGTGTCGAACCACTCGCGGTTCTCGAACGGATAGTGCGCCTGGGCGAACGGCATCGATCCCGAGTCGAACCAGACGTCGAAGACGTCCTCGATGCGGCGCATGGTGGATCGGCCCGTCGGATCGTCGGGGTTCGGCCGCGTGAGCGAGTCGATGTAGGGGCGATGCAGGTCGACCTCGCCGGACTCGTTCAGCGGCAGCTCGCCGAAGTCGCGCTCGAGCTCTTCGAGCGAGCCGTAGACGTCGACGCGGGGGTGCTCGGGGTCGTCGCTCTTCCACACCGGGATCGGGCTGCCCCAGTAGCGGTTGCGGCTCACGGACCAGTCGCGCGCGCCCTCGAGCCACTTGCCGAACTGGCCGTGCTTCACGTTCCCCGGCACCCAGGTGATCTCTTCGTTCGTCTCGAGCATGCGCTGCTTCAGTTCGGTGACGCGCACGAACCAGCTCGACACGGCCTTGTAGATGAGCGGGTTGCGGCAGCGCCAGCAGTGCGGGTAGCTGTGCTCGTAGCTCGCCTCGCGCAGCAGCCGGCCGCGCTCGCGGATGATGCGGATCAGCGGCCGGTTGGCCTCCATCCAGAGCGAGCCCGCGACGTCGGCGACCGACGGCAGGAAGCGCCCGCCGTCGTCGAGGCTCACGATGACGGGGATGCCGGCCTCGCCGGTGATCCGCATGTCGTCCTCGCCGTACGCGGGCGCCTGATGCACGATGCCGGTGCCGTCGGTCGTCGACACGTAGTCGTCGACGAGGATCCGCCAGGCGCGCTCCGTGCCCCACGTCTCCGCGTCCGCGTAGTAGTCGAAGAGGCGCTCGTATTCGACGTCCTCGAGCTCGCGGCCGAGGATCGTGCGCTCGACCGCATCGCGCGCCTCCTGCGCGCTCCCGTAGCCGAGCTCCTTCGCATGGGCGCCCACCAGATCCAGCGCCAGCAGGAAGCTGCCGGTCGCGGAGCCCGCCGAGGTCGCCGGCACCACCGCGTACTCGATCGCGGGGCCGACGGCGAGGGCGAGATTCGTGGGCAGCGTCCAGGGCGTCGTGGTCCAGGCGAGTGCGCGAACGCCCTCGATCCCGAGCTCGGCCGCCTTCGCCCCGGTCAGGGGGAAGGTCACCGTGACCGAGGGATCCTGCCGCATCTGGTAGACGTCGTCGTCCATGCGCAGCTCGTGGTTCGAGAGCGGGGTCTCGTCGCGCCAGCAATAGGGCAGCACGCGGTGTCCCTCGTACGCGAGCCCCTTCCCGTACAGCTCCTTGAAGGCCCAGATGACGCTCTCCATGAAGCCGAGGTTCAGGGTCTTGTAGTCGTTCTCGAAGTCGACCCAGCGCGCCTGGCGGGTGACGTACTCCTCCCACTCCTTGGTGTAGAAGAGCACCGACTCGCGCGCCTTGGCGTTGAAGGCGGCGATCCCCATCTCCTCGATCTCGCTCTTCTCGGTGATGCCGAGCTGCTTCATCGCCTCGAGCTCCGCGGGCAGGCCGTGCGTGTCCCAGCCGAAGCGGCGCTCGACCTTCTTCCCGCGCATGGTCTGGAACCGCGGGAAGACGTCCTTGGCGTAGCCCGTCAGCAGGTGGCCGTAGTGCGGCAGGCCGTTGGCGAAGGGGGGGCCGTCGTTGAACACCCACTCGGGGCCGCCTTCGCGGCGGCGGATCGACTCGCGGAAGGTGTCATCGGCCTTCCAGTAGTCGAGCACGCGCGTCTCGATCTCGGGGAAGGAGGGCGAGGGGGACACTCCGAACGCCGCCCCGGGCGCGGCGTGCTTGGGCGTCTTCGCGCTCGACTGCTTGGGGTACGGCATCTGCGATCCTCCGGTGGGCGGCGGTTGGTGCGTTCCTCGCCGGGACGAGGGGCGGACGCTCGATCCACTCCCCGCGGTACCACCCCGCTTGCCGCGATCCGCCTCAAGCGCTGGCCAGGGCGGATCGGACCACTTCGTTCGGCTATGACGGGCCGCACCCGTTCGGTTCTACTGGGCGGATCGGGTCGCCCCTCGCCGCCGTTCTTCCGAAGACTCCCCGGTGATGGCCGGTTCGCAGTCGCTGCCGAGAATTCTAGCCCACCCGGCCCGGGCGGAACCACACCGGGCTATGGTGGCCTGCAAGGCAGGGCCGCCGCGGCGCGAGCGGGCGGCGGAGGGGAAGGAGTGTCGTCATGCAGCGGGACAGAGGCCGGGAGCGCACCAGGCGAGTCGCCGCCCTCCTCGGAGCCGGCGTGGTGATCGGCATCATCATCTGGATCGACGTCTCGACCGGGGTCTGGCAGGATCTGGTGATCGTCGCCGGCCTCGCGGCGGGGCTCGTGACCTTCCTGCTCACGGTGCTGGTGCTGGACCGCGTGCTCGCCCGATCCGCGGCGCGGCGCTGGGCCCCGGTGAACCGGCTGGCGCTGTCGGAGTTCCTGCACGCGATCGCCGACGAGGAGCGCAGCGAGGTCTCGCGGGGCGTCGTGGTGCCGCGCTCGATATCGCCGGTGGATCCCGGGTGCAGCGGAGAGGGGGTGCACGCCGAGCTCGACCGCATCCGCGAGCAGCTGGTCGCGGAGCGCCGCACGCTCTCCGACACCCTGAGCCGGTGGACCGGATTCCTCGCCTCGAGCGGAGACAACGAGGTCGTGCTGCTGCACGTCGCGGAGATCGCGCTGACGCTCGACCGGGTGCGCGACGCGACCCTCGAGGTCGAGACGCATCAGCACGACGCCCTGCGGCGGGCCGAGCTCGAGGCCGGGATCGCCTCGTGCAATGCGGCGTTCTCCCGACTCGCCGCCGAGCTGGGCGACCGCCTCGCGCTGAACCGCGCGGTCGCCGCCTCCCGGGTCTGAGATCACCGGGGTAGACTGGCGGGGTTCCCCATTCAGGCACCAGGGCCGGCGGCGCACGCCGGGACCGACGACGCGGTGCCGCCCATAGCGATCCACGGAGCCCCTGCATGAGCGCGATCCCCGACAAGCCCCAACTCGAAGGCCTCGAAGCGAAATGGGGCAAGGTCTGGGAGGAGCAGGGCACCTACCGCTTCGATCGCGAAGGGGCGGATCGCGACGGCGTCTACAGCATCGACACTCCCCCGCCCACCGCCTCGGGCTCGCTGCACGTCGGGCACGTCTTCAGCTACACCCACACCGACACGGTCGCTCGCTACCAGCGCATGCGCGGCAAGCGGGTGTTCTACCCGATGGGCTGGGACGACAACGGCCTGCCCACCGAGCGCCGGGTGCAGAACTACTACGGGGTGCGCTGCGATCCCTCGCTCCCCTATGTCGAAGGCTTCGTGCCCCCGCACGAGGGCGGCGACGGCAAGAGCGTCAAGGCCGCGGATCAGCAGCCCGTCTCGCGCCGCAACTTCATCGAGCTGTGCGAGCGCCTGACGGTCGAGGACGAGAAGCAGTTCGAGGACCTCTGGCGCACCCTGGGACTCTCGGTCGACTGGTCGCAGAGCTACCGCACCATCGGAGACGAGTCGCTGCGCGCCTCGCAGCTCGCCTTCGTGCGCAATGTGCAGCGCGGCGAGGCCTACCAGGCGCAGGCGCCGACGCTGTGGGACGTCACCTTCCGCACCGCGGTGGCCCAGGCGGAGCTCGAGGATCGGGATCAGCCCGGCGCCTACCACACGCTGCACTTCCACCGCACGGACTCGAGCGGCGCGGTCGGCGAGGGCGACCTCCTCATCGACACGACCAGGCCCGAGCTGCTCCCGGCTTGCGTCGCCCTCGTGGCCCACCCCGACGACGAGCGCTATCAGCCGCTCTTCGGCACGACCGTGCGCACCCCGCTCTTCGACGTCGAGGTGCCCGTCGTCGCGCACCACCTCGCGCAGCCCGACAAGGGCACCGGCATCGCCATGATCTGCACCTTCGGCGACGTCACCGATGTCGTCTGGTGGCGCGAGCTGCAGCTGCCGAGCCGCAGCGTGCTGGGCTTCGACGGCCGCCTCGTCAGCGAGGCCCCCGAGGCGATCGAGAGCGAAGCCGGACGGGAGGCCTACGCCCAGCTCGCCGGCAAGACCGTGTTCAGCGCCAAGCAGGCCGTGGTGGAGCTGCTGCAGGCCTCTGGCGAGCTGAGCGGCGAGATCCGCACGATCACCCACCCGGTGAAGTTCTTCGAGAAGGGCGACCGCCCGCTCGAGATCGTCTCGACCCGTCAGTGGTACATCACGAACAGCGCCCACGACGAGGCCCTGCGCGAGCGACTGCTCGCCCACGGGCGCGAGCTCGACTGGCACCCGGAGTTCATGCGGGTGCGCTACGAGAACTGGGTCGAGGGCCTCTCGGGCGACTGGCTCATCTCGCGGCAGCGCTTCTTCGGTGTGCCGATCCCCGTCTGGTACCCGCTCGACGCCGACGGCAACCCGGTCTACGACGAGCCGATCCTGCCCGCCGAGAGCCAGCTGCCCGTCGACCCCTCGAGCGATGTGCCCGCGGGCTACACCGAGGCGCAGCGCGGCGTCGCCGGCGGCTTCCAGGGCGAAGTCGATGTCATGGACACGTGGGCGACCTCCTCGCTCACCCCGCAGCTCGCGGGCGGCTGGGAGCGCGACCCCGAGCTCTTCGGGCTCGTCTACCCGTACGACCTGCGCCCCCAGGGCCAGGACATCATCCGGACCTGGCTGTTCTCGACGCTGCTGCGCTCGGAGCTCGAGGAGGGGCGACTGCCGTGGCGGCACGCCGGCATCTCGGGCTGGATCCTCGATCCCGACCGCAAGAAGATGTCGAAGTCGAAGGGCAACGTCGTCACCCCGGCCGGCATGCTCGAGCAGCACGGCTCTGACGCGGTGCGCTATTGGGCGGCCTCGGCGAAGCTCGGCACCGACGCGGCCTTCGACCCGCAGAACCCGACGCAGATCAAGATCGGCCGCCGCCTCGCGATCAAGCTGCTGAACGCGGCCAAGTTCGCGCTCGGCTTCGACGCCGCGGGCGCCGGCCTCGTCACCGAGCCCCTCGACCGCTCGATGCTCGCGGGGCTCGCCCGGGTCGTCGAGGAGGCGACCCGCGCTTTCGACGCCTACGACCACGCGCGCGCGCTCGAACTCGCCGAGTCGTTCTTCTGGACCTTCTGCGACGACTACCTCGAGCTCGTGAAGGAGCGCGCCCACGGCGGCGAGGGGCAGTCGCAGGCCTCGGCGGTGACCGCGCTGCGCGCCGCGCTCTCGATCTTCGCCAGGCTGCTCGCCCCGTTCCTCCCCTACGCGAGCGAGGAGGTCTGGTCGTGGATGGCCGAGGGCTCGGTGCACACGGCCGACTGGCCGCTCGCCTCAGAGCTGACCGCTCTCGCGGGTGACGACGCCGACGCCGAGCTGCTCGGCCTCGTGGGCGCGGCGCTCGTCGGCGTCCGCGGGGCGAAGACCGCCGCGAAGGCCTCGCAGAAGACTCCGGTCGAGCTCGCCGTCGTGCAGGCTCCCGAGGCGTCGGCCGAACGGCTGCGCCTCGCCGCCGCGGATCTCGCCGCGGTGGGCCGCATCGCCGAGCTCCGCATCGAGGCCGCACCGGTCGACGCGGTCGCGGTCGCGGAGATCCGGCTCGAGCAGGCCGAGGCCTAGCAGGAGCACGGGCCATGAGACTCGGAGCACGGTGGCGGGTGGGCGATCCGCCCCATCCCGGCGTGCCCGAGGAGATGCATGCCGAGATCGCAACCCAGGAGGCGGCGCATCCCGGCGCCGGATCATGGACGCTCACGTGGCTCGAGGGCCGACCCCGCTGCGCGCTCGACGGGCTGCTCGTCGTGACGCTCTCTCCGGATGGCGACGTGGTGCTCGACGCGCTCTCCTCCGAGGGCGCCGGCGAAGACGAAGACGACGACTGGTTGGAATGAGGATCGCCATGCATCACGCATCACGGGGCATCCGCGGGGCGGCCGCGGCCGCGGCCGCGCTGTCCCTGCTCTTCGGCCTCGCCGCCTGCGCTCCCGAGGATGCGCCCGTCGCGGGCCAGGGCGGCAAGGACGCCGATGCCTCGCAGCAGGAGAGCAGCTGGAGCGAACCCGATCCGGGCTTCGAGGCCGAGCAGCGGCAGACCGAACTGCCCGAGAGCTTCCCCCGGGATGAGTTCCCGCTGCCCGAGGGAGCGGTGATCTCCGACACCGGCGAGCGCGACGGGGGCTGGTTCCTCGTGCTCGTCGCGGAGAGCGAGGCCGACTCGCAGGTGCTCTGGGAGACGGTGATCGCCTCGGCCGGGCTCGTCGCCCAAGGGGAACCCGCGGAGACCACGGAGGGAGGCATCGCCCTCGACTTCGAGGCCCCCGCGCTCCGGGTGTTCGCATTGACCATCCCGCAGCCCGACGGCACGGTGCTGCTGAACTACGAGCTCAGCCGGGTCGGCTGAGCGGGACCCGGCCTCGCTCGGCGGTCCCGGATCGCGGAGTCCGCCCCGCAGACGGGCCTCGGTGCTCTCGAGACGGCTCCAGCCATCCTCGGGATGGGGCGGAGAAGCCTCAGGCGCTCCGCTCGCCCGCTCCGGGTACCTGCATCACGAGCGGGGATACGTCATCGAGTATCGAGTCGCGGGTGACGACGACCTTGGCGATGTCGGAATTCGAGGGCACCTCGAACATGACGGGGCCGAGCACGTCTTCAAGGATCGCCCGGAGCCCCCGGGCGCCGGTCTTGCGCTCCACGGCGAGCTCCGCGATGGCCTCGAGCGCCGCGTCCTCGAACTCCAGGCCGACGCCGTCGAGCTCGAACATGCGCTGGTACTGCTTCACGAGCGCGTTGCGCGGTTCGGTCAGGATGCGCACGAGCGCCTCGACGTCGAGCGGGTTCACGGTGGCGACGACGGGGAGGCGGCCGATGAACTCGGGGATCAGCCCGAACTTGTGCAGGTCTTCGGGCTGCACCTGCGAGAACAGCTCGGCGTCGTCGCGCTTGCCGGGAAGCGGGGCGCCGAAGCCCACGCCGCCCTTGCCGACCCGCTGCGCGATGATGTTCTCGAGCCCGGAGAAGGCGCCCGCGACGATGAACAGCACGTTGGTCGTGTCGAGCTGGATGAACTCCTGGTTCGGGTGCTTGCGCCCGCCCTGCGGCGGGATCGAGGCGACCGTGCCTTCGAGTATCTTGAGCAGCGCCTGCTGCACGCCCTCGCCCGAGACGTCGCGGGTGATCGAGGGGTTCTCCGCCTTGCGGGCGATCTTGTCGATCTCGTCGATGTAGATGATGCCGGTCTCCGCGCGGGCGACGTCGAAGTCGGCCGCCTGCAGCAGCTTCAGCAGGATGTTCTCGACGTCTTCGCCGACGTAGCCGGCCTCGGTGAGGGCCGTCGCATCGGCCACCGCGAAGGGCACATTGAGCTGCCGCGCGAGCGACTGCGCGAGATACGTCTTGCCGCAGCCGGTCGGCCCGATGAGCAGGATGTTGGATTTCGCGATCTCGATCTGCTCGCCGGCCGTGTCGGCGCTGTGCAGCCGGGTGCCGGCGCGCACGCGCTTGTAGTGGTTGTAGACCGCCACGGCGAGCGACTGCTTCGCCCGATCCTGCCCGATCACGTACTGGTCGAGGAAGTCGGCGATCTCGCGCGGCTTGTGCAGCGTGAACTCGCTCTTCTCCGAGGCCGAACTCTCCGCGAGGCGCTCCTCGATGATCTCGTTGCACAGGCCGACGCACTCGTCGCAGATGTAGATCTGCGGGCCGGCGATCAGCTGCTGCACCTGCTTCTGCGATTTCCCGCAGAACGAGCACTTGAGCAGATCGCTGCTCTCACCGATCTTCGCCATGCGAGCCTCCTCCCCGGTGCGGGTCTCCGACGCGAATCGAGCCTATCCGGCACCACCGACATTACCGGGTGCGGCGCGCCGGGCGCCGCACCCGACCATCAGGAGCCCAGAACCGGCTGCGGATTCTTGCGGCTCGTGAGCACCTGGTCGATGAGCCCGTAGTCGAGCGCCTCCTGGGCGCTCAGGATCTTGTCGCGATCGATGTCGCGGTTGACCTCTTCGATCGAGCGGTTCGAGTGCTTCGAGAGCGTCTCCTCCAGCCACTCGCGCATGCGCATGATCTCGGCGGCCTGGATCTCGATGTCCGAGGCCTGGCCGTGGCCCGCCTGCCCGGTCGAGGGCTGATGGATCAGCACCCGGGCGTTCGGCAGCGCGAGACGCTTGCCCGCGGTGCCGCCCGCGAGCAGCACGGCCGCGGCGGAGGCGGCCTGGCCGAGGCACACGGTCATCACGTGCGGCCGGATGTACTGCATCGTGTCGTAGATCGCGGTCATCGCGGTGAAGGATCCGCCCGGCGAGTTGATGTACATGGTGATGTCGCGCTCGGGATCCTGGCTCTCCAGCACGAGCAGCTGGGCCATGACGTCGTCGGCCGAGGCGTCGTCGACCTGGACGCCGAGGAAGACGATGCGATCCTCGAAGAGCTTCGCATAGGGATCCTGGCGCTTGAAGCCGTAGGAGGTGCGCTCCTCGAAGGAGGGCAGCACGTAGCGGGACTGCGGCATGTGAAGTGCGGTCATTGTGGTGTGTCCTCGTTCCCTACTTGCTCGTGCCGCCGCCGCCGACCACGTCGCGGGCGCTGTCGCGGATGAAGTCGACGAAGCCGTACTCGAGGGCCTCGTCGGCGGTGAACCAGCGATCCCGGTCACCGTCCTCGTTGATCTGCTCGACGGTCTTGCCGGTCTGCGCCGCGGTGATCTCGGCGAGGCGGTTCTTCATCGAGACGATGAGCTGCGCCTGGGTCTGGATGTCGCTCGCGGTGCCGCCGAAGCCGCCGTGCGGCTGATGCAGCAGCACCCTGGCGTTCGGGGTGATGTACCGCTTGCCCTTGGTTCCTGCGGTGAGCAGGAACTGACCCATCGAGGCCGCCATGCCGATGCCCACCGTGACGATGTCGTTCGGCACGAAGCTCATGGTGTCGTAGATGGCCATGCCCGCGGTGATGGATCCGCCCGGCGAGTTGATGTAGAGGTAGATGTCGGCCTCGGGATCCTCCGCGGCGAGCAGCAGGATCTTCGCGCAGATCTCGTTCGCGTTGTCGTCGCGCACCTCGCTCCCCAGCCAGATGATGCGATCCTTCAGCAGTCGATCGAACACGCTGTTCGGCGGCGTCTGTTCAGCCATTCTGCACTCCTTCGAATTGTGCTTGATACGAGGCTACCGAGTCGGCGGCGCGGGAGAGGCCGTGTTCGCCCTGGGCGTCTTACCGCGGGCCGACCAGCGGCCCCGGGCGCGAGACGGAGCTTCGCTTCGCCGGGGATCCGGCCCGGACCTCGCCGAGCGCCGAGTCTGCCGAGAACGGCAGAGCCCCCGCTCCCGAGCGTGTCGAGGGGGCGGGGGCTCTGCGCGCGAGTCGAGACCGAGCTCACTTCTCCTCGGCGGCCTCCGCCTCCTCGACGATCTCCTCCGCCTCGGCGACGACCTCGGCCTCGGCCTCGTCGTCGACGGCGGTGAACTCGCTCAGGTCGACCGCATTGCCGCTCTTGTCGACGACCTCGGCCTTCGACAGGGCGACGGCAAGCGCCTTGTTGCGGGTGACCTCGCCGAAGATGACGCCCATCTGGCCGCCCTGGCTGATGGCCTGCAGGAACTGCGAGGGGTCCATGCCGTACTGCTGCGCGGACTGGAAGATGTACTGCGAGAGCTCGTTCTGCGTCGGGGCGACCTCTTCGGCCTCCGCGATCGCGTCGAGCAGCAGCTGCAGCGCGAACTGATCCTCCGACGACTTGCGCACCTCGGCGCGGTGCTCGTCGTCCTCGAGACGCCCCTCGCCCTCGAGGTGGCGGTGCACCTCCTCCTCGATGAGCTCTTCGGAGATCGGGATGCCGGCCTGCTCGATGAGCGTCTCCGTGAAGAGGTCGCGGGCCTGGCGGCCCTGCGCGAACACCGCCGCGCGCTGCGCCTGCTCCGCGAGGCTCTCCCGCAGCTCGGCGATCGTGTCGAACTCGCTCGCGAGCTGGGCGAAGTCGTCATCGGCCTCGGCGAGGGCGCGCTCCTTCACCGCGGTGACGGTGACCTCGACCTCGGCGTCCTGCCCCTCGAACTCGCCGCCGAGCAGCTGAGAGGTGAAGGTCGTCGACTCGCCCGCGGTGAGCGTCTCCACTGCCTCGTCGAGACCGACGAGCATGTTGCCCGCGCCCACCTCGTAGGAGACGCCGCTCGCCTGGTCGACCTCGGCCTCGCCGATGCGGGCCGTGAGGTCGAGCTCGACGAAGTCGCCGCTCTTCGCCGCGCGCTCCACCGTATTCAGGGTGCCGAAGCGCTCGCGCAGCTTGGTCAGCTCCTGATCGACCGCGTCGTCGTCGACCTTCACATCGTCGACGGTGATCTTCAGGCCGTCGTACTTCGGCAGCTCGAAGTCGGGGCGTGCCTCGACCTCGAAGGCCAGCTTCAGCTCGCTCTTCGGGTCTGCGACGTCGAGCCACTCCTCGACGTCGGCGGTGGGACGTCCCATGGGCCGGGTCTCGGTCTCGGCGAGCGCGGCCTGGTAGAACTCGTCGAGCGAGTCGTTGACGGCCTGCTCGACGACGGCCGCCTTGCCGATGCGCTGATCGATGATGGGCGCGGGCACGTGCCCCTTGCGGAAGCCCGGGATCGAGACCTGCTCGGAGATGGTCTTGTACGCCTTCTTCAGGTGCGGCTCGAGCTCATCGATGGTGATGGCGACGGTGAGCTTGACCCGGGTCGGGGTGAGCTTTTCGGCGTTGGTCTTCGGCAATTTGGCCTCTCAAGTATCTGATTCCATGCTGTCCGGGATCGCAGCGAGCTGGTGTCCGTGTCGGGGCGACAGGATTCGAACCTGCGACCTCCCGCTCCCAAAGCGGG
>CALMSE010000095.1 GCA_937872275.1 uncultured Leucobacter sp.
CACCCTCGTGGCGATGATGATGTCGTTCCTGTCGGACTGGTCCCAGGTCGTGTCGATGATGCAGGTGATGATGACCAGCCGGTTCGGATCATGCGTCCAGATGTCCTGGGCCGCGATATCGACCTTCATGATCTCGCGCGACTCCTGCACCTGGAAGGTCTCGCCCAGGAAGGTGAGCGTGTCCCCCTCGTGCAGCGCCCGGAACGAGTCTCCCGCGCAGCTCTGGCTCTCGCAGGCGTGCGCGAGGATGTAACGCGTGCCGCCCGTCTCGGGGTATCCGTATGCGGGATCGACGATCTGCCAGATGTACTGGCCCTCGTCCGGCGGATTCCAGACCTCGGAGTAGGGCATCTGCTGCACCGAGGTGATGTCGATCGCGGGGGCGGGAAGCGGTGCGGGTTCCGGGGTCGGCGCCGGCTCGGGGCTCGGTGCCGGCGTGCGCGTCGCCGTCGGGGCGGGCTTCGAGACGGGCTCCTCCGGCGTCGGGCTCAGCACCCCCGTCGCCAGGACGGTCACCACGCCCGCGATGACGAGCACGACCGCCCCGCCACCGGCGATCCACCACCAGCGCCGCTTCGAGGCGGGCGCGCCCGGCGCCTCCTCGTCCGTTTCGAGCGTCATCCGCTTCCCTTCGAGTGAGTGAACGGCAAAGCCTCCCGGAGTGTACTCCGGGAGGCTGAGACCGTCGGTCGGGTTACTTCGCGGCCGTCTGCACCGAGGTCGGGGGCGTCGGGGCCACCGGGGTCGTCGGCACGCAGCTGCCGGTGCCGAAGTGGTAGGTGTTGCCGGCGAAGCCCAGCGACTCGACCACGGCACCCTCGGAGCCGGTGAAGCCGACGCCCAGGATCTCGTAGTAGAAGTCGTCGTCGACGTTGCTCTGCATGCCTCCGAGGAAATCGGCCATCGTCAGCGTGCCGCCTCCGAACCAGCCGGAGGAGTCGGTGACGCTCAGGTCGGCGAGGTTGTACACGCCCGGGCCGAGGAGATCGGTGCGGACCGTGGTGAAGGCGGGCGTATGCGGTGCCGGCGCAAGGCCGTCGTACTCGAAGATCGGGAGCTGCAGGGTGACGCTGCCCTCGATGACGATGATCGAGGTCGACTCGATCAGCGCCTGGACCGCGGCGACCGTGTCGTCACCGCCATAGGCTCCGAGACCGGCGAAGGGGCGCCCGTCGATCGGGAAGCCCTTCAGCACCTGCACGACGGAGACGCCGGGGTTCTGGCTCGTCTGCGCCAGCGTGGTGATCGTGCACTCCTGGAAGGTGACGCTGCTCTCGAGCGGGAACGCGGGATCGTAGTTCGAGCCGATGTGCCACTGGTCGTAGTTCCAGCCCGCGCTCGACTCATCGCCGTTCTCGTAGTTGATGACATCGCCCGGGCCGACCGGGATGTCGGCGGCGAACGCCGGCGCCACCGCGCCGAAGGTCAGTGCGAACGCCGAAGCAGCCGCGAGGCCGACCTTCAACGACAGTCGTGCAGTCTTCTGCATGAATCTTTCCCCCAAAAGATTGGATTTTCGCGCTATCCCAACCTCTGGGTAGCCGAGCAGCAGCCGTCTCACCCCAGCCCCCGCTGCATTCCACGCTAGACGACTCACAGAGAACTTTCAACTTTCCGGTCGTGCGCCCCGCACGGCACCGCCGCTCCCCCGACCGGGGCCCGGTGTCAATCGAGCAGCCGGGGCAGCCGCTCTGCGACGAAGCGGAGCAGCTGATCGCTCTTCGAGACCGCGACGCCATCCCACTCCTCCATGGTGGTCGAACTGTCGGCGAAATCGGAGGGCGATTTGAACACCCGCAGCGGTACGCCGAGTCGACGGCATACGCTCGCGTAGGCGTAGCTCTCCATGTCGACGAGGGTCGCGCCGAGCCCGGCGATCCGCTCGCGCTGCGCGTCGTCGTGAACGAAGACATCGCCCGTCGCGATGACCGCCCCCTCGGCCACGAGCTCTCCAGCGAGCTCGAACCGGGGCGAGGGCAGGGAGAAGTCGTGCTGCACGACGGCGGAGATCTGGTAGACCGCGTCGAGCCTCGGCCCCTCCGCCACAATGCCCGCAGTGCCGAGCACGACGACTCCGTCGAGGCCCTCCCCCTCGGCGGCGAGCGCGCGCGTGAGCTCGAGCGCCGCGTTCACCTTGCCGACCCCGGTGACGAGGTGCGGAACCCCCTCACGGGCGAATGCGGCGGCCTCGTCGTCGTGCGCGAACACCAGCAGCGTCTTCCCGGCCACGAAGACCCCTCTCGATCGATCGTCCGAACTCGGTACTGGATTTTCCGAGCGGTTACCCATATACTAATTGTTTGGGCCTGCGAACGGCGAGGCGCCCGAGGAGGGGCGCTCGACTTCCACAGATCGCACGGGCCCTCCGCGCTTCCGAGCGCCGGCCCCGCACAGCGGGGAAGAAACCGCAGGGTTCGCCCGCACGCTCTCCGAGCCTGCTCCGTGCGCGAAACGCGAACCCGCCGCATGCATGCGGCTGCGCGCCGACGCGCGCGAGCAAGTGAAGGACTCGATCATGAACACGAACAATACGAACACGAACAATACGAACACGAACATCACCCGCACCACCGGCGCCGCTGCGCCCGGCGCCGTCACGACGCCGCGCACGCCGTACCACGAGCTCGGCCACGGCAGCGGGCCTCGCGTGCCCGCCTGGGCCCGGCACCGCAGCGTCTACCGCTCCGCCGGCCGCACCCTCTACCTCGTCGAGACCGACCGCATCGACGCCGCCCGCCGCGACCTCGACGAGCTCGAGGGCCGAGGCTGGGATGTGCGGATCGAGCCCGCGGGCGGCACGACGGCGAGCATCGCCCTCAGCCGCGCAGCGGCCTGACGACACAGCCGCGCAGCGGCCTGACGACGCAGCCGCGCAGCGGCCTGAGATCAACCGCGCCGCGGTCTGAGGCTCGCATAGCCCGTCTGGGTGCGGTACGCCTCCACGTCGGCGGCGGGCTGCTTCGGCAGCTTGCCGGCCAGCACCCTCACGGGCACGCTGGCGGTGCCGGCCTCGTCGCTGCGCACCGTCCAGAGGTCCACGATCTCGTCGCCGAAGCCGGCGATCGCCTCGCGCGGCACGAGGAAGCGGGAGCGCGGCGCTCCGGAGCCGTCGGTGCCGATCGGTCGCGCCGCGATCGCGAGCCTCCGCGCGGAGACCCTGCCGACCAGGTGCAGCGAGAGCGGCAGCGGATCCCTCTCCTCCGTCGAGACGAGCAACTCGAGCGCACCGCGCCTCCCCAGCAGCCCGCGCTTCTCGCGCGCGCCCTGCAGGGTCGAGCGGTGCCGCAGCCCTTCGCGCGCGGTCACGAAGGCGTCGACGGCCCGGGCGTCGCCCGCGCGCAGCAGCGCCATCAGCCGGGCCTCGTCGGGTCGGCCGATCGCCGCGTCGTACGCCTCGGGCAGCAGGTCCTGCAGCAGCTGCTGGTGCAGCCGCACCCATTCCTCGCGCTCGTCCGGCTCCATGCGCGACCACCACTTGGGCGTGTAGAACTTCAGTCCTTTGCGCGAGAAGAACTCGTATACGAGCGCGTCGGCCTCGGCCGCGTCGGCCACGGCGCCGCCGCCGGTCGCGCCGCGCAGCGTCTCGCAGATCGTGCGCACCGAGCCCACGTACCCGGCCGGCTCGATCCGCCCCGCCGAGATGTTGCCCCCGTCCTCGCGCTCGGCGATGAAGTACAGCGGTTTCGGCGCGCAGAACTCGAGCCGGTTCGCGAGCACGTAGAGGCGCGCCATGAGGATGCCGTCCTCCAGTCGCACCTTCCCCTCCGGGAAGCGCAGGCCGTGCCGTTCGATGAGCTCGCGGCGGATGAGCTTCTGCGGAGAGACGGTCTCCATCGCCCGCGACACCGAGATGGGTCCGTGCGGATGCTTGTCGAAGAGCGGCTGCACCCGCCGCCCGCCGACGCCCTTCATCCGCGGCAGCACGACTTCGGCGCCGGTGCGATCCGCCATCTCGACCATCAGCCGCAGCGCGTCGGGCGCCGCGGTGTCGTCGGAGTCCATGAAGAAGACGTACTCGCCGCGGGCGAGCCCGAGCCCCCGGTTGCGGGGCATGCCGGGCCAGCCGCTGTTCGGCTGGTGGATCACCCGCAGCCGCGCGTCCACCTTCGCGAAGCGGTCGAGCTCCTTTCCCGAGCCGTCGGTCGAGCCGTCGTCGACGGCGATCACCTCGAGCTCGCCCTCGGCCAGATCCTGCGCGAGCAGCGACTCCATCGTGCCGCTGAGGTACGGCATCGAGTTGTAGACGGGCACGATCACACTCACTCGCGGGGCGCTCGGCTGCGGCATCTCGGTTCCTCGTCTGCGGTCTCATGCGGAGCCACGGGGGCACCGGCGGTGTCTGGCGGCGCTGGTCGAGTCCGTGCTTCGCGATAGGCTGCACGGACAGCGTTCAAGCGCAACATTAGCCCCACCGAGCGCGTTTCCGCGCGCAGCCGGAGTAGACACGGAGTGCCCCCATGAGCGACGTCGAACTTGCCGAGGTCGAGAGCTTCCAGCTCGACCACACGAAGGTGCGCGCGCCCTACGTGCGCAGAATCGCCGTCGAGCACGGGCCGAAGGGCGACGCGATCACGAACTACGACATCCGCCTCGTGCAGCCCAACGAGGGCGAGATCCCCACCGCGGGCCTCCACACCATCGAGCACACGATCGCCGGGCTGCTGCGCACGCGCCTCGACGGCGTCATCGATATCTCGCCCTTCGGCTGCCGCACCGGCTTCCACCTCATCGTGTGGGGCGAGCCGTCGCCCGCGGAGGTGGGCGCGGCGGTCAAGGCCTCGCTCGCGGACATCGCCGAGCGGGTGACCTGGGAGGACGTGCCCGGCACCGACGCCGTGAGCTGCGGCAACTACCGCGACCACTCGCTGCACTCGGCGCGCGAGTGGTGCCGCCTGGTGCTCGAGCGGGGGATCAGCCTCGACCCGTTCGACCGCGCCGTGATCGCCTAGGCGCCCCGGCGCCCGGCCGAGTCGGGGGCGCCTCCCTGAGCGGGGCCGCCGTTCCGGTCCGGTCGGCCGCCGCGCCCCGGCGGAGTGGCGGACGGGTCGGATCGCCGGGCACGGCGCGGGGCGAGCTCGGGCTCCCGCCGGAACTGGCCGAGCAGCACGAGGATCACCGTGATCACCGCGATCACGCCCCAGGCGACGAGGCCGAGCGGACCCACCACGCCCATGTCGACCTCCGCCCCCGCCGCGGCGAGCAGCACCACGAGCCCGGCCGCGGCGTTCAGCGCCCCGTGCCCGACGACGGCGGGCCATACCGAGGCGCTGCGCAGACGCGCCCAGCCGAGGAGCACGCCCCAGGCGATGCAGCCGCCCGTCATGAGCGCGACCCCGCGCCAGTCGGTGTAGCCGAAGTTGTAGCCGAGCAGGATGAGCGGCGAGTGCCACAGGCCCCAGATCGCGCCGCTCAGGATCAGCGCCGGCCAGACGCCCAACGGGCGGAGGGCCGGCACCAGCCAGCCGCGCCAGCCCAGCTCCTCGCCGAAGGCGAAGACGGAGTTGACGAGGGCGCCGAGCGGGATCGAGGCGAGCTGCAGGGCGACCAGCAGTCCGATGGGCGGCAGCGCCGAGGAGAGCGCCGGGTCGAGCCCCGCCAGCTGGGCCCGGAGCATCTCGGCGTACCCCGAGAAGCCGACGAGATCGAGCCGCACGAGTCCGAGTGCCGAGGCGGCGAACGTGACGAGCGCCACCACCGCGATCGGAGCGAAGACCGCCGCCACCGTGAACCACACCACGCGTCTCGCCGGGCGCAGCGGCCACATGCCGAGGAAGCGCAGCCGGTCGCCGCGCGGCACCCGCATCGCGAAGACCGCGACGAGCGCGGCGATCGCCGGCGTGAACATCATGACCATGCCGGTCACCGTGATGAGCATCGGCAGCCCCTCGGCGTCGGGGCCGCCGTTCAGCCAGATCGGCAGCGACACCAGCCAGGCCAGGCCGAACGAGACGACGACGTAGACGCCGACCGCGCCCCAGGGCACGCGGGGCGGCCGGTCCGGGCGATCCGCCCCCTCGCCCCCGACGTGCGCTTCCGAAGCGTTCATGATCGTCCCCTCTCCTCTGCTTCCCTTGCGTTCCGTGCGGCGGCGGCGAGCAGCGCGGCCGCGTTCTCGGCGTCGTCGACCGTGATCGCGAAGAGGCGGCCGTTCCGCCGCGTGGCGACGACGCCCTCCCCCGTGCGCATCACGAGGCCGAAGCGATCCGGCGTCCAGCGCATGCCCCATCCGCCGTACTCGGCGAAGGGGCTGATCCGGGCGACCGCGACGCTCTCGACGTCGCCGGCTCGCAGCCGGAAGACCGGCCATCCGAGCGGCGCCCGGGCCTCGAGCCCGGAGGCGTCGATGCGCACCCGGAACCACGTGCTGCAGAGCGTCAGCGCCAGGACCAGCAGGAAGCTGAGGGCCGCGATCCAGCCGGCCAGCGCTTCGACGCTGAACGCCCAGAGCGCGACGGCGGCGAGCAGCACGAGCACGGCGAGCAGCACCCGGACGAAGGCCTTCGAGGGGCGCACCTCCCCCACCCAGACGACGCGCTCGCCCGGGGCGAGGGGCAGCGGCTCGGTCGGGCCGGCGCCCGGGGCCTCGATGCGCAGTCGCGGCTGCGCGAGGAACGCGAGAACCGTCACCGCGATCCACAGCACGAATCCCGCGAGCATGATCCATGCGATCGAGCCGCTGTCGCGCGCGTCTGCCGCGTCGAGCTGCACCCGCGCGGTGCCCACCGCGATGATCTGGATGAACACCACCGTGCCGAGCACGATCGCCGGCATGAATCGGTACATCGACGACCAGATCGCGCCGCCGCGCCGTTTCGCCTGCCGGCTCTGCAGGGCCTGCAGGCCCGAGAGGGCGGTGATGCCGAGGCCGAGGCCGAGCGCCATCGCGGCGTTCGTCCAGGGCGGGCCGAAGCCGTCGGGCCGGAAGTCGGGGCCCCAGTGGATGGCCATGGGGTCGGGCATGCGCGGGATCCACAACGCGGTCAGGCCCGCGCCCAGGGCCGTGAGCACGAGCGGCAGGATCAGGCCGACCCAGCGCGCGGCGCGCATCGCGAGGGCGAGCTCGGTCCGCTGCGTCTCGTCGAGACGGGCGAGCGGATCGGGCTCGGCGTCGGCGGGGCGCTGATTCATGCGCGGGTCTCCTCTCTCGCGGGCGACGCCGCGCCCACCACGAGCGCGGCGAGCGTCGTCGGCGCGACGCCGAGCGCGG
>CALMSE010000096.1 GCA_937872275.1 uncultured Leucobacter sp.
CGGATCACCCGGGTCTCGGCGCCGAGCTGCTGCAGGTAGCCGTTCAGCGTGTAGACGAAACTGTCGTAGTTGTCGATGACAAGGATCCTCGTCATTGGCTCACCGTCGCTTCCTCGCTCATCAGAAGTCCCGCCGCATAGGGATAGACCCATGTGACGAGAGCGTATACAAGCACCGCCGCGACCCCGAGGATCACGATCACGCGCAGCCATGCCGGGCCGGGCAGGAACCGCCAGATCAGAGAGAACATCAGCTCGCGTCTCCTCTCGGGGCCTGGTGGGCCTCCATCGTGGGGTTCTGCTCCAGCAGCTCGGCCGGCGGCCCGTCGCTGAGCGGCTGGTAGCTCTCGAAGACCGCGTAGACGATCGCGCGCTCGTCGCTGCCGGCCTCCTTCGGATGGCAGGTGGTGAGCGTCAGGATGCGGTCGGTGCCGGGGACGCCCTCCACGCGCGGGAAGGGGTGCAGCACGTCGACCTCGGTCGGCAGCACGTACTCGACGGAGCGGAAGCGGTAGGTGTACCAGCCCTCGGGGGTCTCGAGGAAGAGCGCGTCGCCGAGGCGCAGCTCCATCGCCTCGCGGAAGGAGTTGATGAGCGGCCCCGAGCGGTGGCCGGCGAGCGCCACGTTGCCGATCTCGCCGGGCATCTGCGTGTCCTCGTAGTGGCCGATGCCCTTCTCGTCGAGGTTCAGCACCGTCCACCAGTCGGTCGTCTCGGCGACCCGGTTCGCATAGCTCGCGCCGAACGCCGGCACGTAGAGCACGCCGAAGACCTCCGCCGGCCCGCTGCGCGGCACGACCGGGATCTCCCCGTCCCAGGGCGTCGGGTCGGCCGCGGCCGCGGCGTTCCAGCGGGCCGAGTCCTCGCTCGACAGCTCCACCTGCTTCGCGGTCACCACGACCTCGGTGTTCCAGTACTGCCAGCCGAGGTATCCGACGACCGCGAGCCCCGCGACCATGAGCAGCTCCCCGATCACCGTGAGCGGGCTCAGCCTGCGCCTGCGCCGCTTCGGCACGAGGTGGCGCGAGCCGCGCGGCGATGCGGCTCGCTCCGCGCCCGGAGCGAAGGCGGGGTCTTCGGTCACCCGGCCATCCTATGCTCGCTCGCTGAGAGCGCGGATGGAGTCGCCCCCCGGATTGCACGGCGCGCGCCAACACGCCGTAGACTCGTACCCATGGCAGCTGGGAAAGAAGTGAGCAAGAAGTCGAAGGCGGTGTCGCAGGATCGCCTCGAGCGGGCCGAGCTCCGCAAGGAGGCGCCGAACCCGGTGTGGTTCAAGCCCCTCATGTTCGGCTTCATGCTGGTCGGTCTCATCTGGATCGTGCTCTACTACATCACCAGCGCGAACATGCAGCTCCCGGTGCCGGCCTTCGGCCAGGCCAACATCTTCGTCGGCTTCGGCCTCGTGCTCGTCGGCTTCCTCATGACCCCCTGGTGGAAGTAGGAATCACACCGGTGTAATTCATCCCCAGCTGGGGATGAACCTGTGGATAACCGTCCGCGGAGGGCGTCGCGAGCGGTCGGACCGCCTCAGGCCAGCCAGGCCACGGGTGGGAGCACCACCCAGTACAGGGCCCCGAGGGCGACGAGCGCCGCTCCGACCCCGACCAGCCCGAAGACGCGCGCGTTCCTCCTCCGCGGACCCCGGGTCGCGAGCAGCAGCCACATCGTCCCGGCACCGACCAGCAGACCGCCGAGGTGCGCCTGCCAGGAGATGTTCGCCCCGGGCAGCAGCCCGATCCCGAAGTTGATCGCCACGAGCACGGCCAGAGAGGTGATGTTCACCCGCGCCGCGCGGAAGGCGACGAGGGTCGCCGCCAGCACGCCGAAGATCGCGCCGGAGGCGCCCACGGTCGGCACCCCGACGGTGGCGGGATCGACGTAGGCCCAGAGCATGACGCCGAGCGATCCGCCGAGGCCCGAGAAGAGGTACAGCGTCAGGAAGGCGGCGCGGCCGAGCACCTGCTCGAGGTGCCTGCCGAACAGCCACAGCGCGTACATGTTGAACAGGATGTGCAGCAGGAAGCCGGTCGAGTGCGTGAAGACCGAGGTCAGCATGCGCCAGGGCTCGAAGACGACGTCGCTGTAGCGCAGGGCCGACGCCCAATCGGGCAGCGAGTAGACGGGCGCGTACCAGAGCGCTCCGGTCACCGGATCGACCCCGGTCTGCGGATCCTTGAAGAACCAGACGCCGATCAGTTGCGCCACGAACACGACGGCGCAGACCGCGATGATGCCGTAGGTGACCACCGGGGTGCCGGGATCCCCGAGGCGGCGAGCGGTCGCACGACCGGACCGCGCCGCCCGCCGGCCGGGGCTCGCCTGGGCGGCGCGCACGCAGTCCGGGCAGAGCACCCCCACTGCCGACACCGTCTGGCAGTCCGGGCAGATCGTGTTGCCGCAGCGCTGGCACAGGGTCAGGCTCGGCCGGTCCGAGTGCCGGTAGCAGACGTCGTCGGGGCCGAGCTCGGCCCGCTCGCCGAACTGCGGCGCCGACACCTCCGTCAGGCCTCGACGACGTCGACGCCCGTGATCACCACGTCGTCGACCGGGCGGTCCATGGCGCCGACCGGCACCGCGGCGATGGCGTCGACCACGGCCTTCGAGGCGTCGTCGGCGACCTCGCCGAAGATGGTGTGCTTGCCGTTCAGCCAGCCCGGGGCCGTCGTCGTGATGAAGAACTGCGAGCCGTTCGTGCCCGCGAGCCGGCCCGTCATGTCGGGGCGCTTGCCCGCATTCGCCATGGCGAGCTGGTACTTGCGATCGAACACGAGCTCGGGGTGGATCTCGTCGTCGAAGGTGTAGCCGGGGCCGCCGGTGCCGGTGCCGGTCGGGTCGCCGCCCTGGACCATGAAGTCCTCGATGATGCGGTGGAAGATCACGCCGTCGTAGAAGCCCGTGTTCGCCAGCTCGACGAAATTCTTGACGGTCTTCGGCGCATGATCGCCGAAGAGGTTCAGTACGACGTCGCCGTGGTTGGTGTGAATGGTCGCGACAGCGGTGTGAAGAGTCATGCCTGCCAGTCTACGGCGTGCGGGCCCGGATCCCGGCCCGCTGCGCGTCCCGGAGGAGGCCCGGGTCCCCTGACGCCCCTGGGAATCCGCCCCGCTCGGGAGCGCGCCGCTCGGCGCTTCGGTGTAGCGTGGAGGGAAGCGGATTTGGCACGGAAGGCGGAGGTTCTCAATGTCTCTCTCTCGCAAGCGTCGTCGGGAGCTGCGTCGGCTGCGCTCTCAGGCCCAGGACCTGCTCGACCAGCAGCGGGTCGTGCTCTCGGAAGCCGGCTCGGTGCTCCACGAGGCCGGGCGTCAGGCGAGACGCCTCGGCGATGAGCATCTCGCCCCCCGTGTGCAGGACGCGCTCGAGGGTGTGCGTCCGACGGTCGACCGCGGCGTGCTGCAGGCCCGCCGCGCGGCCGAGAACGTGCGCCGTCTGAGCGCCCCCCTCGTGGCGGGCGCGCTGGCCAGCACCGTCCGCACGCTCGAGCGCATGGAGAACCGCGAGGCCGCGAGCCAGCTGCGCGGCTTCGGCGAGCGCCGGGGCCTCCTCGCGCCCGTGAAGAAGAAGCGCCGCGTCGGCCCGATCATCGCGATCGCACTGGGAGTGACCGCGGCCGCGGGGGTCGGCTACGTGCTGTTGCAGGCGTTCCGCAGCGACGACGAGCTCTGGGTCGCTCCCGAGGATTCCGCGCCGCTCAGCTAGCCCGCGGTCCGTCGGGCCCGCTGCCCCCCGCCGCGGGAGCGCGGATCGATGCCGGCCATTCTCATTCCGGTCTGCACGAGGGAGAGGGTGCGCAGCGCGCGCACCTCGCGCAGCGGCACCCAGCGGGCCTCGTCGGATGAGCCGTCGATCTCGTGCTGCAACGGCCCGTCCTTCACCGAGGCCCGGTACACGATGCGGATCGTGTGCAGTTCGGGGTCGATGCCGTCGGGCACCTCTTCGCGCACCATGACGCGGGAATCGACGCCGAGCAGCTTGCCGATGCGCGCCTCGAGCCCGGTCTCCTCCAGCACCTCGCGCACGACGGCGTCCCGGGGATCCTCGCCGCTCTCGAGCCCGCCGCCCGGCAGCGTCCAGCCGTGCATGTGGCCGCGACGCCAGTGGGTGAGCAGCAGACGACCCCGCCGTTCCACGACGGCGTAGGCTGCCACTCTCAGATCCATGCTTCGAGCCTAGCCTGCCGAGGGCGGCGCGAATGCCGCGGGCGGGCGGCCCGGCCGCCCCGTCGTCGCGGCCCAGCCCGTCAGCCAGCGCTCGAGGCGCGCGTAGGCCTCGGCGCGCACCTCCTCGGCCGAGAGGAAGACGTCGTGCAGTGCGCCGTCGATCCGCTCGATCGTCACCGTACGGCCGAGCCGCAGAGCCGCGGCGGCGATGCTGTCGACATCGAGCACCGTGTCGGCGCGGGTCATCTCGTCGCGCCAGGTCAGCCCGAATTGCGAGCGGGCGGAGAGCAGCACGCAGCTCGGAGCGCCGACCTCGAGGCCGGTGCTCACCCGCGCCTGCCCCGCGAGGATCGCGCTCAGCCACCCGGCCCGGACCGTCTGGGTCTGGGCCGGCCGCCAGGCGGACTCGACGAGCGCCTGCTCCTCGGGGTCGGAGACGAGGGACTGGGCCCGGTGGTAGAAGCCGAGGTCGAGCTGCGGCAGCGCCGGCTCCTGGGGGGCGAGCCTGGCGCGGAGGTTCACCACGGGTGCGATCGCGCGGCGCCCGGCCCCGCTGAGCTGCAGCTCGAGCCAGGGGCTGTTGAGCAGCAGCGCGGCGGCGACTCCCGGGTGGCGATCGGCCCAGAGGCTCAGGATCAGCCCGCCGGTGGAGTGCCCGAAGAGCACCAGGCGACGCGACGGGCCGCGGCCGCCGGAGGGCGCTGGAGCGGGCGCCGGATCCTCGCCCGCATCCGCACCTGTGCCCGCGCCCGGCCAGGACCCCGCGACCCCGTGCCCCATCGCGGCGAGCGCCGCACCGATCTCGGCGTCGTAGTCGTCGAGGCGCTCGATGTAGCCCGGCGCCTGGCCGTCGCGCAGGCTGCGGCCGTATCGTCGCAGATCGAGGGCGAAGAAGCGGGCGCCGCGCTCCGTGAAGAAGCGGGCCATGCCGCGCTGGAAGAAGTAGTCGCTCCAACCGTGCACGTAGAGCACGTCGACCTCTTCGAGCAGACGGCCCCGCCCGAGGATGCGCGACCAGATGCCGCGCGGTCGCGGCAGCGCGCGCACGAGCGTCGCGACGAGCGGTCCGCCGCCGGAGCCGGGGTCGGAGCCGAGATCGAGGTCGGAGCGCTCGAAGCCCTCGCCGAGGATGTCGGGAACCCACTCGCTCACGGCCTCAGTCTACGGCTCCGCGGGGGCGATCCGGCGGGCGGCGCGGCCCGACGCGCCCGGTCCGTCACGCCGCGTCTCCGACCCCCGCGTCTCCCGACCCCCGCGATGCCGCGGTCAGGCGTCCAGCAGGGCGAGCGCGATGCGATCCGCGATCCACACGACCACCCCGATCGCCGCGAGAACGCCGTACCCGATCGAGAAGAGGCAGACCCCCACGCCGATGAACAGCGCGGCCTCGATCACGAGCCTGGCCGCCGCCGGCAGGGGCACGACCGCCTTGGGCGAGAGGAGGACGCCCCAGAGCACCGCGACGACGACGACCGCGCCGATCGCGATCAGCCAGCCCCACCACTCCGGAAAGAGGTGGTACGCGACGGTCGCCACTCCGACGAGCAGCGCGATCTCGAGCGCGAAGCGCACCGCCAGCGCGATCGCGAGGGCGGGCGGTGCATCGCCGGGGCGGAGCGGTCCGGTCACGGCGTGCTCCCCGACAGCAGCGTCGCCTCTCCGGCGCGACGGCGCTGCACCTCGGTCCATGCCCGGGGCGAGCGGCCCTCGCGCTGGGCGAAGACCCGGGAGAACGAGCTGCTCGTGTAGCCGAGACCGGCGGCGACCTCCGAGACGGGCCGCCCCTCGCGCAGCCGTTGCCGGGCGAGCGACACCCGCCAGGAGGTGAGGTAGTCGTGCGGGGCGGTGCCCACGAGTTCGCGGAAGCGTGCCGCGAAGGCGCTGCGCGACATGCTCGCGATGCGGGCGAGCGAGTCGAGGGTCCACGGATGCCCCGGATCCTCGTGCATCACGGCGAGCGCACGCGCGAGATGCGGATCGGAGAGCCCGGTGAGGAGCCCCGGGGGCAGCCCGAGTTCGCCCGGGTGGTCGAGCAGCCAGCGCAGCAGCTTCAGGAGCGCGATCTCGAACAGCCGATCGACGATGTGACGGCGGCCGCAGCGGAACTCGTCGATCTCCTCAAAGAGCAGGGCCAGCGAGGCGTCGAGACCGGCGACCTCGGCGATCGGCAGGGTGACCACGTCGGGCAGGGCCCGCACCAGCGGGTGCCTCGCGCCGCCGTCGAACTCGAGTGCGGCGCAGGCGAGATCCACCCCCGGACCCGGCTGCGGCCGGAAGACGTGCTCGTGCGGCCTCGGGTAGAAGAGCAGGCTCGGCTCGGACACGACGCGCAGCGCCCCGTCGCCGCGATCCGACACGCTCAGCGCGCCCGCGCGCAGGATGTGCAGGAAGCCCCGGCCCTGCTCGGCCGCGTAGCGATGGGTCTCGCGCAGCGGACCGAGGTGGAACTGCCTCGCGCGCACCGAGAAGCGCTCGAGCACGGCGTCGAGGCGATCGATGGGCTCCATGCGACAAGAATAGACGATCCGACAAGAATCATGGATGAAAAGACGCGGATCGACCAGCGCTCGCGACGAGACTGGGTCTCGCCGGTCGCAACCGCGGCGGCACCCGCGAACGAAGGAGACCTCTCATGTCACGCGTACCCCTCGTCGAGGCCGCCCATGCCGACGCGCGCGTCGAGCCGCTGCTCGCCCGGATCGACGGCGCCTTCGGCACCATTCCGAACATGTTCCGCGCGGTCGCGAACTCCCCCGCGGCGCTCCAGTCGATGTGGGGCTCGTTCGGCGCGTTCGCGACGGGGTCGCTCGGCGCCGCGCTGACGGAGCAGATCGCCGTCGCCGTCGCGGAGCGGAACCGCTGCCGCTACTGCCTGGCCGCCCACACCGCGCTCGGCGCGAACGCCGGCCTGAGCGGTGCGAGTCTCGCCGCGGCCCAGCAGGCTCGAGCGGACGACCCCCGCACGGAGGCTCTGCTCGCCTTCGCCGTCGAGCTGGTCGAGCACCGCGGACAGGTCGACCCCCGGAGCGTCGACGGGTTGCGCGCGCACGGCTGGAGCGACGAGCAGATCGTCGAGACCGTCGCCCAGGTCGCCCTGAACCTCTTCACCAACTACATCAACATCGCGCTCGGCGTGCCCGTCGACTTCCCCGAGGTGCCGTTCCGGGAGTCCGCTCAGCGCGGCGGGAGGGACTTGTAGAAGACGATCCCGTTGCCCTGGCTGTCGTAGACGACCGAGCGCCGCTCGTGGGCGTCGTCGTACGGGGCTCGCGCGATCCCTCCCCCGTGCTCGTCGACGGCCGCGGCCGCGGCGTCGACATCGTCGGTCTTGATGCCGACGACGACCTGGCCGGGGATCGGGTGATCGAGCGGCGTCGCGAGCGCCAGCGTGATCGTGCCGCCGTCGAGGGCCGCGAAATGGTCGCCATCGCGGAACTTCAGCGGAAAGCCGAGAGTCTCGGTGTAGAACTTGATCGACTCCTCGATGTCGTCCGTCGCCAGGACCACCATCTTCACCTGCATGTCGCTCATGCTGCCTCCTCGGATCGTCTTCGTGCGGGCTCGAACTCGGGCCGGGTTCGCACCGTGCACCCGGACGAAACCAGCGTAGCCCCCGGTCCCGGCATCGGGAAGGGGGGTGCACTCGACGAGGTGCCCGGCCCTGGTGGAGACGGGGTCCGCGATTCGTTCGTATGCTTGAGGGTGACTGCCAGCCATCCCGCCGGCGAACCGGACCGACCGTGCAAGGAGGCTGAGCGCGATGACTCGACGCGGCTGGGTGCTGTTCGCCGCGATGAGCCTCATCTGGGGAGCGCCCTACCTCTTCATCAGCATCGCCGCCGAGTACGTGAACCCCTTCGTGCTGGTGCTCCTGCGCACCGGGATCGCCGCGCTCGTGCTGGTTCCGATCACGTTCGCCCGCGGCCAGGCGATGATCATGCTCCGGCACTGGCGGCCGATCCTCGTGTTCGCCGCGCTCGAGATCATCATCCCGTGGCCGATGCTCAACTACGCGGAGACCCGGATCTCCTCGTCGATGACCGGACTGCTCATCGCGACGGTGCCGCTGATGGCCGCGCTGGCCTTCCTCGTCTCGCGGGGCGCCGAGCGGTACTCGCTGCGCCAGATGGTCGGACTGGTCATCGGCTTCGGCGGCGTGGTGCTGCTGCTCGGCGTCGACTTCGGCAGCCTCGATCCGCTCGCGATCCTGCTGATGCTCGGGGTGGTGCTCTGCTACACCGCGGCTCCGCTCGTGATGTCGCGCACCCTCTCCGGCGTGCCGCCGCTCCCGGTGATGACCGCGGCGCTCGTCATCGCGACCCTGGTCTACCTGCCGTTCGGCTTCGTTCACCCGCCGGTCGGGATCCCGCCGCACGCGCTCGTGAGCATCGCGATCCTCGCGCTCGTGTGCACGGCGCTGGCCATGGTGCTCTTCGGCGCCCTCATCATCGAGGCGGGTCCGACCCGCTCCCTGCTCTTCACCTACGTCAACCCCGTGGTCGCGCTGATCCTCGGCGTGCTGGTGCTCGGCGAGGCCGTCACGCCCGGCATGCTGATCGGGATGCCCCTGATCCTCGGCGGGGCGATCCTCGTGATGCGCGGCGGCGGGAAGGCGGCCTCCGCGACCGTGTGAGGCGCTGAGGGATCGCGTCGTCGGGACGGCCCCGGCACTGCGGCGTTCAGGCCGAGATCTGCATTCAGGCCGACGTCGGCGCGTGATCCGATCGGCCCGAATGCGGATCCCGGCCGGGACGCGGCCGGTGCAGACGCGAAGACCCCGGATATCCCGGGGTCTCTCTCGATGCGGTGGATCCTGGGAGAATCGAACTCCCGACATCCTGCTTGCAAAGCAGGCGCTCTACCAACTGAGCTAAGGACCCGGAATGCCCTGAACGGGCATCGGTGGGGCTACCAGGACTTGAACCTGGGACCTCTTCATTATCAGTGAAGCGCTCT
>CALMSE010000097.1 GCA_937872275.1 uncultured Leucobacter sp.
GACCCCTCGCCCGAGGCGGCCCGGGCGCGCGGGCGTCACCTCGCGCGCCTCGCGGGGGTCGCACCGGATCCGAGCGGCTTCGCCGGGGTCCCCGAGGCGCGCCTGCTCGAACTGCAGCGCAAGGTCACCGCACCCCAGGCGCCCCACCTGCTCCGCGATCTGCACGAGATGCTGCGCCAGGGGCTGCTGCTCGGCCCGGTCGTGGACGGCGACGTCGTGACGGATCCGGTGGAGATCGCCGTCGCGCGGGGCGCGAACGCCGCCGTGCCGCTGGTGCTCGGCTGCACGGACGACGAGCTCTCCGGCCTGTTCCACCCCGGCGGCGCGATCGACCGCCTCCCGAGGCACGCGCTGCTGCTCGCCCTGGGGGCGAAAGCGGGCGCGGCGCGTCGTTGGCTCGCCGAACCGGCCGTCCGGGCGACCGAGGGCAGCGCCCTGATGCTCGGGCGCTACGCGAGCGACGCGATCCTGCGCTCCACCGTGCCGAGGGTCGCCGCCGCCCGCGCGGCCGAGCCCGCCGCAGGGCCGACCTGGAGCTACCGCTTCTCCTGGCACGCCGACGAGCCTCCGCGGGCCGGGCACTGCATCGACGTGCCGTTCGTCTTCGACCGGCTCGACGCCCCGGGCGTGGAACGCGTCGCCGGATCCGAGCCGCCGCAGGCGCTCGCCGACGCCGTCCACGGCTCCCTCGTAGGGCTCGCGCGCGACCGCGATCCCGGATGGGCTCAGGATCGTGGTGGATCCGGCCCGAGCCGCATCTTCGACGTGCCCGTGCGCGACGAGGCCGATGCCTATGCGCAGCCCCGGGCGCTGCTCGGAGCCTGACCGTCGGGTTCCGCGTGCCCGGCCGAGCTCGGGCCGTTCCGATCCCGGGGCCGACTCACACGCACCCTCCTTTAGACTTGACCCCGGCAGCAGACCTCGACCCAAGGAGCACAGGTGGCATTTGTAGACGCGGTGATCGCACGCGAGATCCTCGATTCGCGCGGCAACCCGACCGTCGAGGTCGAGGTCGGCCTGACCGACGGCTCCGTGGGCCGCGCGGCGGTTCCGAGCGGCGCCTCCACCGGCGCCTTCGAAGCCTATGAGCTGCGCGACGGCGACCAGGATCGCTACCTGGGCAAGGGAGTCACCCGCGCGGTCGACGCCGTGTTCGACGAGCTCGGCCCCGCGATCGACGACCTCGAGGCCAGCGACCAGCGCCTCGTCGATCAGGCGCTCACCGAGGCCGACGGCACCGACAACAAGCAGCGCCTCGGCGCGAACGCGATCCTCGGCGTCAGCCTCGCCGTTGCGCACGCCGCCGCCGAGTCGGCCGGACTCCCGCTCTACCGCTACCTGGGCGGCCCCACCGCGAACACCCTCCCGGTGCCGCTCATGAACATCATCAACGGGGGCGCGCACGCCGACACCGGCGTCGACATCCAGGAGTTCATGGCGGTGCCGCTCGGCGCCGAGACCTTCTCGGAGGGCCTGCGCTGGGGCGTCGAGGTCTACCACTCGCTCAAGGCGCTGCTGAAGGAGAAGGGCTACGCCACCGCGCTCGGCGACGAGGGCGGCTTCGCCCCCGATCTGCCGCACAACGCCGCGGCCCTCGACCTCATCGTCGAGGCGATCGAGCGCGCCGGCTACGTGCCCGGCCGCGACATCGCCGTGGCACTCGACGTCGCCTCGACCGAGTTCTTCGAGAACGGCGTCTACCGCTTCGAGGGGCAGGATCGATCCGCCGCCGAGATGACCGCCTACTACGCCGAACTGCTCGACCGCTACCCGCTGGTCAGCATCGAGGATCCGCTCGCCGAGGACGACTGGGCCGGCTGGCAGCAGCTCACCGCCGAGCTCGGCGATCGCGTGCAGCTCGTGGGCGACGATCTCTTCGTGACCAACCCCGCGCGCCTCGCCGACGGCATCGCGCAGGGCGCCGGCAACTCGCTGCTCGTGAAGGTGAACCAGATCGGCACCCTGACCGAGACCCTCGACGCGGTGCAGCTCGCGCAGCGCTCGGGGTACACCGCGATCCTCTCGCACCGCTCGGGCGAGACCGAGGACGTGACGATCGCGGATCTCGCGGTGGCCACCGACTGCGGCCAGATCAAGACCGGCGCGCCCGCCCGCAGCGAGCGCGTGGCCAAGTACAACCAGCTGCTGCGCATCGAGGAGGAGCTCGCCGCCGCCGCCCGCTACGCCGGCCGCAGCGCCTTCCCGCGCTTCGCCGCGAAGTGACGGTCGCCGCGAGACCGCAGCGCAGGAGAGGATCCGCATGGCCCGCCGCTTCACCGCCGAGCTCGGCGACTGGGTGGCGAGCCTGCGCTTCAGCGGCTTCACCGTGCTCACCGTGGGTCTCCTGGTGGTCGGCGCATTGATCCTCACCCCGACCCTGTCGACCTACGTGCAGCAGCAGCGGGAGATCGCGGAGCTGCGCGCGAGCGTCGCCCTGCACCGCGAACAGGTCGCCGAGATCGACGCCGAGCGCCTGAACTGGCAGGATCCCGCGTACGTGCGAGCGCAGGCCCGCGGCAGGCTCTTCTACGTGATGCCGGGGGAGACGCAGCTGAGCGTGATCGACGACGTGCTGATCCCCGCCGAGTCGGACGAGCGGACCACGGGCGAGCTCACCCACATCGAGCGCAACTGGGCCCGCGAGCTCGCGGTGTCGACGCTGCTCGCCGGCACGACTGACGCGAGCCCCGAGCAGCTGCTCGGGTCCGGGGCGGCGGGTCCGGCCGGCGGCACCGGAGGAACCGAGGACACCGGGACGCCCGGGACGAGCGAGGAGGGGAGCGGATGAGCAGGCCGCCCTATGACGCGCCGAGCGCGGAGGACATCGTCGCCGTCGGCGAGCAGCTGGGTCGCGAGGCGCGCGGCGTGGTCGGCATCGCCGCGCGGGCCCTGGGAGGCGCGCCGGCGGTCGTCGCGACCGCGCCGCGGCTGCCCGACGGCAGCCCCTTCCCGACCTTCTACTACCTGTGCCATCCCGAGGCGGTCGCGGCCGCGTCGCGACTCGAGGCCGCAGGGGTGATGGCCGAGTACAACGCGCTGCTGGCCGAGGACGAGGAGCTGTGGGCGCAGTACCGCCGCGCTCACGAGCAGTACATCGCGGATCGCGACAGCGTGGGCGAGGTGCCCGAGCTGGCGGGGGTGAGCGCCGGCGGCATGCCGACCCGGGTGAAGTGCCTGCACGCGCTCATCGGCCACGCCCTCGCCGCCGGCCCGGGGGTCAACCCGATCGGGGATCTCGCGCTCGCCCGCTGCGACTGGCGGGGCGCCGCCCCCGCCCCCTCTGCCTGAGCGGCCGGGCCGACCGCCCGCCCGGCCGACCGTTCACCGGGCCGACCCGTCGCCGGGGCCGCCGTGATCCGGCTTGCCCGCCTTGTCATTCCGTGCACAACACGCCCCAAGCCGGCGCGAGGACGGCGGCGGCGTACTAGAATGGATCCGTTGCGCGGTCGCGACCGCTATTCCAACGCGCCCGTTACGCAGCGGGCAAGGGCACACATTCTGCGTTTCAAGGAGACTGCTTCGTGGCGAAGAAGATTCTGATCGTCGGCGGCGGCTACGCCGGTTTCTACACCGCATGGAAGCTCGAGAAGCTTCTGCGGGCCGGTGAGGCCGAGGTGACGGTCGTCGACCCGCTGCCGTACATGGCCTACCTGCCGTTCCTTCCCGAGGTCGCCTCGGGATCCATCGAGCCGCGCCACGCGGTGGTCGCCCGCCGCCGGCACCTGAGCCGCACCCACAACATCGCGGGCAAGGTCACGGGCATCTCCCACGCGACGAAGACCGCGACGGTGCAGCCCGCGGAGGGGCCGGCGTTCGATTTCGCCTACGACCACATCGTGCTCACCACGGGCTCCGTGTCGCGCACCTTCCCCATCCCGGGCGTGGCCGACCGCGCGATCGGCATGAAGACCATCGAGGAGGCCGTCGCCGTGCGCGACCGCCTGGTCGGCAACTTCGAGCGCGCCGCGACGCTGCCGAAGGGCTCGCCCGAACGCGAGCGCCTGCTCACGGTCACCGTCGTGGGCGGCGGCTTCGCCGGGATCGAGAGCATCGCCGAGCTGCGCTCCTTCGCCAGCTCGCTGCTGCGCCGCTACCCCGAGATCACCTTCGACGAGACGACCTTCCACCTGGTCGAGGCGATGGGCCGCATCATGCCCGAGGTCTCCGAGAAGACCGCCGACTGGGTGGTGAAGGATCAGACCCGCCGCGGCGTGCACATCCACCTCGACACGCAGCTGAGCTCGGCCGTCGACGGCAAGATCGAGCTCTCGACCGGGGAGCGCTTCGAGAGCGACCTCATCGTGTGGACCGCGGGCGTCATGCCGCGACCGTTCCTGCGCGACACCGACCTGCCGATCGGCCCCCGCGGCCACGTCATCGGCAGCACCAAGCTGCGCGTCACGACCGAGGACGGCGTCGAGCTCGAGGGCGCCTGGACCGCGGGCGACACCTCCCAGGTGCCCGACATCTCGCCGACGCCCGGTCCCGGCGGCTTCTGCGTGCCCAACGCGCAGCACGCCGTGCGCCAGGGCAAGCTGCTCGCGAAGAACATCGCCGCCGACCTCCGCGGCGAGGGCGCGCGCGACTACAACCACAAGAACGCGGGGGCGGTCGCGGGCCTCGGCATCAACACCGGCGTGTTCCAGTCGGGCGGCTTCGCGATGACCGGCTACTTCGCCTGGCTCGCGCACCGCTTCTACCACGGCCTCGCGATCCCCTCGTGGGAGCGCAAGTGGCGCGTGTTCGGCGGCTGGGTCGGCCACTTCTTCCTGGGCCGCGACATCGTGAACCTGCCCGAGCTCGAGCGCCCGCGCGCCATCTTCGAGGAGTTCGCGGCGCGCCCGAAGGCCTAGCCGGCCGCCGGCCGGTCGTCGCCGGCTCAGATCCCGCGACCCCCGCCGCCCCCGCCTCCGCCGCCGGAGAAGCCGCCGCCCGACGATCCGCCGCTCGACGAGGAGAAGGACGAGCCCGATCCGGAGCCGGAGCCCGAGGAGACCCTCGTCGCCGGTCGCGAGGCGACGTAGCTGTGGAAGCTCGAGAGCGGAAGCGCGCGCGAGAACGATGAGGAGGATCCGGCGACCCAGTCCGGGCTCGACTCGCGGTAGTACTTCGCGAGTTCGGCCTGCCACTCGCGCTCGAAGCCGAAGATCACGGCGTAGGGGAGCAGCCGCTCGTACACCCGCACGATGAGGTTCTCGTCGACCTCGGCCCCGCCGGGGCCCTGCAGCATGCGGATGCGATCCGCCTCGGCGAGACGGATGAACTCGCGCAGCCCCATCAGATGGTCGTGCAGCAGTGCGCCCTGAGGCGTACGAGGGCGCTGAGCGCCGAGCGCGGCGCTGGTGCCGATCAGCACCCACACGATCAGGTTGATGCCGACCGCCATGAGTACCGTGAAGAGCACGAAGTTCCCCGTGAGCGCCGCATGGAGCGCGGGCAGGGCGAGCGCGAGGACGAAGAGCAGGACGTTCGCTCCGATCGCCCAGCCGTTCGGCCTGCGCACGAGGCCCAGCCGCTTCAGCTCGCTCTGCGCGCGGGATCTCAGCTGCGCCGCCGCATCGCCGATCCGGGTGCCGGCGGCCGAGAACCACAGCGTCGAGTCCGCAGCCGGCACGGGGCTCGTCGCCGTGCCGAACAGCTGCGCGTAGACGCTCTGCTCCACGGGGTCCAGGCCGGCGCGGTCGAGCGCCTGCGCGCCGTACTGATCGCTCTCCTCGTGGTGCAGGAGGCGGATCTTCCGCCGCACCGCGAGGTCGAGCAGGGTGGCGGTCATCGCCCTCGGCGCGGCCCGCACCAGGGCGGCGGAGACCGCGGCGGGGACGCCCTCGGGCGGCTCGTACTGCGCGATGATCGCCCGGCCGCTCCTGGCGCCGCGCGCCCCCCGGATCAGCCTGACGGCGAGGTGCGCGAGCGCTGCCGCGAGCGCCGCGAAGCCACCCCAGAGGAGGAGCGGCACGCGCTCGAGGAAGGGGGCCGGCCGGGGCGAGAAGGTGCCGGGCTCGAAGCCGACGGCCAGGGTGACGTTCTCGAAGGGGCCGAGATCGTGCTCCTGGGCGATGATCGTGCGCCCCTCGGTCGTGAGCGCGCACGGCTCAGCCGAGCCGAAGCCGCCGCGATAGCAGGAGGCGGCCCCGCTGAAGGCGCGGGCCAACCCGTCGCCGAGCGTGACCCGGGCGCTCACCCGGCCGAAGGGCTGCGCCCAGTCGGTGCCGTTCACGTCCCAGTAGAACTCGTCGGCGCCCGCATCCTCGAAGAAGCGGGTGACGTCGCGCTGGGTGTACTCGATCACGTAGCTCTGCGCGCCGTGCACGAAGCTCCCCGCGGGCACCGCCATGGTCACAGAGAGGAAGTCGCCGTACTCCTCCGTGGTGAAGGGCCGCGGATCCCCGTTCTCGTCGGTGACCGATTCCACTACGAGGTCGGTCTCGTGACCGTCGTAGACCCGTACGAGATCGCGGATGATGCCGCGGTTCTGGTCGAAGTCGGGGAAGACCGCGACGATCCGCTCCACGGTGCGCAGGGTGGATCGCCCCTCGTCGTCGCGTCCCAGACGGTATTCGGCGTCGAAGGAATCGATGACGAAATCGTTCACATCCGCGCGCACCGCGGTCTGGGCCGGCGCCGCGGCGGCCGGCGATCCGCCTCCCGCGCCGAGCGCGGCCGCGACGAGCGCGACGAACGCCGTGGCGACGAGGATCCCGATGGTGCGTGCGGCCCGCCTCATGAGGCGAGTCTATAGAGGCGCCGGGCGAGGCTCGGAGCGATCAGCTGAACCGCTGATCGCTCTGAGTGACCGGGCCGGTGGGCCCGGCACCCTCGACGGCGATCAGCTGAACCGCTGATCGCTCTGAGTCGAGGGTGCATGCTGCGAGAGGAACTCGTACATCTCGGTGTCGTCGACGCCGGGGAAGGATCCGGTGGGAAGCGGCGAGAGCACGTGGGCGTGCATGCGGGCGCTCGGCCAGGCCTTGCCCTCCCAGCGTTCGAGCAGCGCCTCGTCGGGGGTGCGGCAGCACGCCGGATCGGGGCAGCTCGAGGTCGTGCGGGCCTGCGTGCTCCGGCCGCGGAACCACTTCGCGTCGTCGAAGGCCACGCCGCAGGTGATGGAGAACGCGCCCTGATCGGTGTCGCCCGTCTGCGCGCTCGACCAGTAGGTGCCGACCGGGGTGTCGGTGTACTGGTAGAACTCGCTGGTGCGATTGGTGCGATCGAAGGCGGTGCGCCCCGCCCACTTGCGGCAGACCACCTGCTCCTCGATCGCGCCGCTCTGGTCGACGGGCAGGGGGAGGCCGTCGTTCTCGTAGCCGCGCAGCAGGCCGCCCGAGGTGTCGAGGCGATAGTGGTGCACGCGCAGCTCGAGGTGCCGCGTCGCGAGATTCGTGAAGCGGTGCGCCGCGGCCTCGTGGGTCACCCCGAAGGCGTCGCGCAGATCCTCGATCGCGAGATTGCGCTCCTCCTTGGCGCGCTGCAGGAACTCCGCGGTGCGCGCCTCGGGCATGAGGCAGGCGGCCGCGAAGTAGTTGATCTGCAGCCGCTGCTCGAGGAACTCCGCATAGCTCGCCGGCCGGTCGTGGCCGAGCACGCGATGCGCCATCGCCTGGAGGGCGAGCGAGCGCAGGCCGTGCCCGCCCGGGATCGAGGCCGGAGGCAGGTAGATGCGCCCGTTCTCGAAATCGGTGATGCTGCGCGTGTTGCGGGGCAGGTCGTCGACGAAGATGAGGGTGAAGCCGAGCCGTTCCGCGAGCACGGCGACCTCGCGGTGGGTGACGGCGCTCGTCGTCGTGTGCCCGATGCTCAGCATGAGGTCCTCGGCGATGCGCTCGATCTCGGGCAGGTAGTTGTTCCGCTCGCGCATGTGCAGGCGGATCGCGGTGTTCGCGCGGCGCGCCTCCTCGGGCGTCGCGGCGGCGGCTCGGCTGCGCCTGGCGAGCTCGCGATGGAGGCCGACGAGCGACTCGAGCGCGTCGTCGCCGAGGGTGCGGGGCGCGCGCACGTGGGGCAGCTGCAACTGGCGGTAGATCGGGGTGCTCTGCGCCCGCTCGAGCTCGATCTCGAGGGCGCTGCGCCGGTCCGGCGGCTCGGGGCTCAGCAGCTCGCCGGAGTCGACGCCCAGTTCGCGGGCGATCGCCTGCAGCAGCGAGAGGCGCGGCTCGCGCCGGCCGTTCTCGATGAGCGAGAGCTGGCTGCCGACCACGCCCACCCGCTCGCCGAGCCCGTCGAGGGTGAGACCCGCGCGGGTGCGGAAATGGCGGATCCGCTTGCCGAGCAGCAGCCGATCGAAGACGTCATCGCCGAGAGTGGGGGTCGCTTCCGGGGCCATGTTTTGACTATATGTCAAGAAATGGGATTCTTTACACGCCGGATTCGATTTGCGTCCACCGGATGTTCACCGAGAATAGAGGTAACGAAGTTTCTTGACACGGAGAACGAACGGTATGGGCAGCGCCTCGACTCTTGACATGAACGCCTCGATCGCCGAACTGGCGGCAGCAGGTGCGACCACCGCCAACCCCGAGGTGGTGCAATGGGTGGCAGAGGTGGCGCAGCTCACGAAGCCCGACGCGGTGGTATGGTGCGACGGCTCGCAGGACGAGTGGAACCGCATCACCGCCGAGATGGTCGAGACGGGCTCGCTGATCCCGCTGAACCAGAACCTGCGCCCCGGCAGCTTCCTCGCCCGTTCGCACCCCGGCGACGTCGCGCGCGTCGAGGATCGCACCTTCATCTGCAGCGAGGACGAGGCCGACGCCGGCCCCACGAACAACTGGCGCGCGCCCGCCGAGATGAAGGCCGAGCTGATGCCGCTCTTCGACGGCAGCATGCGCGGCCGCACCATGTACGTGGTGCCCTTCTCGATGGGCCCCGTCGGCGGCGCCATCACCCAGCTCGGCATCGAGATCACCGACTCGCCCTACGCCGTGCTCAACATGCGCATCATGACCCGCATGGGCCAGCAGGCGCTCGACGGCATCACCCCTGGCAGCGAGTGGGTGCGCACGGTGCACTCGGTCGGCGCGCCGCTCGAGCCCGGCCAGGAGGACTCGGCCTGGCCCTGCAACGACACGAAGTACATCACCCACTTCCCCGAGACGCTCGAGGTGTGGTCCTACGGTTCGGGATACGGCGGCAACGCCCTGCTCTCCAAGAAGTGCTTCGCGCTGCGCATTGCCTCGGTGATGGGCCGGGGCGAGGGCTGGCTCGCCGAGCACATGCTGCTGCTCAAGCTCACCAACACCGACACCGGCAAGATCTACCACCTCTCCGCGGCGTTCCCCTCGGCCTGCGGCAAGACGAACCTCGCGATGCTGCAGCCGACCATCCCCGGATGGAAGGTCGAGACCATCGGCGACGACATCGCCTGGCTCCGCCCCGGCAAGGACGGGCGCCTCTACGCGATCAACCCCGAGGCCGGCTTCTTCGGCGTGGCCCCCGGCACCGGCGAGTCCACGAACCCCGTCGCCATGGAGACCCTGTGGGGCAACACGATCTTCACCAACGTCGCGCTGACCGACGACGGCGACGTGTGGTGGGAGGGCAAGACCGACGCGGTGCCCGCGCACCTGATCGACTGGCAGGGCAACGACTGGACCCCCGACTCCGGCCGCCCCTCCTCGCACCCCAACTCGCGCTTCACCGTGCCGATCCAGCAGACCCCGACCCTCGCCGACGACTGGTTCGAGCAGGACGGCGTACCGCTCGACGCGATCCTCTTCGGCGGACGCCGCGCCACCAACGTCCCCCTCGTCGCGCGCTCGCTGTCGTGGCAGCACGGCGTGTTCGTCGGAGCCACCATCTCCTCCGAGAAGACCGCGGCGGCCGAGGGCACCGTCGGAGAGCTGCGCCGCGATCCCTTCGCCATGCTCCCCTTCTGCGGCTACAACATGGCCGACTACTGGGGCCACTGGCTCGAGATGGGCGAGAGGCTCGGCGAGAACGCCCCCAAGATCTTCCAGGTCAACTGGTTCCGCAAGGGCGCCGACGGCCGCTTCCTGTGGCCGGGCTTCGGCGACAACTCGCGCGTCATCGACTGGGCGATCCGCAGCATCGAGGGCGAGGCGCCCGGCCGCGAGACCGCCATCGGCATCATCCCCGCGGAGGGCGAGCTGAACCTCGCCGGCATCGAGGAGGTGGCGAACGACCTCGACGAGATCTTCGCGATCGACCCGGCCTCATGGCTCGCCGAGTGCGAGCTCACCGAGGAGTTCTTCGCCCGGTTCGGCGATCGCGTGCCGACCGCCCTGCGCGAGCAGCTGGCCGGGCTCCGCGCCCGCCTCGGCGCCTGATCCGCGATCCGGCCCCTCAGCCGTAGACCCCGAGCTCTGCCCAGCTCGGGGTCTACTCTTGAGCACCCGATGCCGATCCCCAGCCTTGGTAGGCTCGAAGCTCTGGCCGAGCTCGCAGGTTCGCTCGGGGCGACCGTGGCAGCAGCCCCGGCCTGTCTTGTGCGAGAACGCCCCGCGCTCTCGGTGCGGTTCGACATGCATGAAGCGATGCTTCGCCCGGAGAGAGCCAGGCCCCCCATAGCCCAATTGGCAGAGGCAGCCGACTTAAAATCGGCACAGTCTGGGTTCGAGTCCCAGTGGGGGGACTTCGACTGAGGGCATCAGCGCCGCGGTCGCGCGAGGCGGCGCCTCGCTGCGGCCGGCCGGGCGGGGTCCGAGTCCCAGCGGGGGACGAGGTCGCGTGCCCGATCCCATCCTCGCTGCACACCAGTTTGACCGTTGCACCCGCGTTGTCGCGCGATATCCCGTGTGCAGCGGTCGAACTGGTGCGCAGTGAAGCCCGGGGCCGGGGAGAGAACCGCCGAGCCCCAGATTCGGTCGCCGTCCATAGTGCACTGGAACCGGGAAGGTTCTGATTCATCCACAGATGCACTGCACCGCCCGAGAAACCGGTACGGCACATGCGAAGCTGCGCGCATGGCTCCGTTGCACCCGCTGGAGGCGCCGATGCTCGAGCGACTCGCGACTCGCGCCTCGTTCGGAGGCGCATTCGAGCTGCCGCGACAGCTGACCGTGAACCTCCTGCACGACGGTAGGCTCGACATCGCCGCGCGCGCCGAGGGAGGCCTCCGCGTCGCGGTGCGGCTGCCCGCCGCGTGAGCGCCCACCGGCGCGATCGAGACGCATCCGAGGAGGCGACCGTGGTACTCGCGAAGATCCTCCTCGTCGCGGTGATCGTCATCGCGATCGCCGCGGGGCTGTACCTGCGCGTCAGACGCTGCCGACAGCGGCGCTCGCGGCGGCGCTCGCAGCGCCGCGACTGAGCCGCGGCGGCCGCAGTAGACTGCACCCATGACGCTCGATCTCGCCGCGCCGGGTCTGCGGGCGGCAGCCGAGACGAAGCCCTGGCTGCGGCCGGAAACCTACTGGCCGCGCCTCGCGGAGGCCACGGCGGATCGCGCCGCGCCGGTGGTCGCGCTCGGCCTCGAGGCGCTGAGCTGGAACGCCCACGACCTGCTGCGCCGGGCCGGCGGGCTGCCGATCCGGGTGGCGAGCAAGTCGGTGAGGGTGCGCGGCGTGCTCGGCGCGGTGCTCGCCCTGCCCGGGTACCGCGGCGTGCTCGCGTACGCGCTCGCCGAGGCGCTCTGGCTGAGCGAGACGGTCGACGACGTCGTGGTCGCCTATCCGACGGCGGATCGCCGGGCCCTCGCCGCACTCGCCTCCGATGAGCGGGCGGCGGCCCGGGTCGCCATCATGGTCGATGGCTCCGATCAGCTCGATCTCGTCGACGCGGTCGCGCCGCCCGCGCAGCGAGCCCCGATCAGGGTCTGCCTCGACTTCGACGCGTCGTGGGACGCGCCGCTCATCGGTCGCGTCGGCGTGCTGCGCTCACCCGTGCACGAACCCGGCGGTCTGCGCGCGCTCGCCGAGGAGGTGCTGCGTCGCCCGGGCTTCGAGCTCGTCGGCCTCATGTCGTACGAGGCGCAGATCGCGGGCGTCGGCGATCGCCCGGCGGGCAGGCGCGCCGAGGGCGCGCTCGTGCGCGCGCTGCAGCGCCGCAGC
>CALMSE010000098.1 GCA_937872275.1 uncultured Leucobacter sp.
TCACCGCACCAGCGTACAGCCGCCGAGCTGGGAGGCGGCGCACCGCCGGCGCGCCGCCGGCGGCGACTCAGCCGATCCGCCCGTCGAGCCAATCGAACATCCGCTGCGCAGTGAGTCCGCGGGCCAGCGGCTGGCAGTGACCGTCGGCTCCCTCGGCCGCGGTGAACGGCACCACGGTGGAGACCCCGGGCGCCAGCTCGGCGAGTCGTTCGGACTGCCCAGGCCAGAACTGCTCCCCCTCGGGAGAGGTGATCAGCATCGGCGTCGTGATCCGCTGCGCGAGATCGGCGACCGCATAGCGCCGCACCGCGCGGATCGTCTCGGCGTATCCCGTGGTGCCGTACGGCCGCGCCCGGAACCTCCAGGTGTGGGCCGCGTCGGGAGAGAGCTTCATCCCGAGCGCCATCTCCCGGTCGAACTCGGCGTCCTTGCCCGCCTCCAGCAGCTTCAGCAGCGAGTGCGGGAGGTGATGCTCCCACGAGGCGGCGACGTCTACCACCCCCGGGTCGAGGATCGCCGCCGCGAACCGGTGCTCGAATGCGAGCGCCCTGGCCACCCAGTAGCCTCCCTGGCTGATGCCGTAGACCGCGATCCGCTCCGGATCGACTCCGCCCTGCTGCGCGGCGAAGTCGTAGACGGGCGTCAGCACCCGCTCCCAATCGGGCCGGAAGCCGACGCCGGCCTCGTAGAGCTGCGACTGCTGGCCGGGCCCGTCGAACATGAGCACGTCGTAGCCGCGTCGCAGGGCGGGAGCGGTGCAGACCGCCCAGAGCGCGGCCGACGAGCCGTCGCTGCCGTTCACCGCGATCAGGAGCGGGCGGGGTCGCGCGCCGGCGGCCCGGAAGAGGCGGCCGGGCAGCTCGCCGCCCTCGAAGGGGATGCCGATCCGCTCCGCGTCGGTGCCGCTCAGCGCGATGAACGACTCCCATGACTCCTGCTGCGCATGGAAGGTCTCCGCCAGGGCTGCGGAGTCCGGCAGTGCGCTCAGGGCGTTCACCGCCGTCCCGAGATAGTTCGAGGCGCGAAGATGCGCGTAGGCGGCGCTGGTCGAGTGGCCGGACAGCGCCGCCTCGCGCGCGGTCGCAGCAGTGCGCGCCCCCAGATCCCGCCAGGCCTCGAACCATGCCCGGTGGTCCCCGTTGCGCACGCCGGCCACGGCCGCGAGCACCTCGCCGATCTCGGCCGCCCCCTCGGCGCTGAGACCGATCACCGTGCGGATCTCGAAATCGAAGTCCTGATTCTCGGAGAAGCGGAGGGCGTGACCGCGGCGGGGGCTGGCGTGCATCAGGGACTCCGATCGTGCGAGATGTCCGATCATCGTCTCACGCCCTTTCGCGCCCCGGGAAGGGAGGATCCGCCGCCGGCTCGCCTCCCGCGCTTTGCGCGCGAGCCCGCGCCTGCGAGAATGCCAGAGTGCTGCGCCCGGATGCGGACGCCGCCGGGAGGGGGCGGGGATGGCTCGACGGAATGCCGGGAAGCGGCGTCGCGGGATCGTGAAGACGCTCGTCATCCTCGGGGTGTCGGCCGCCCTCGGCATCGCCGCGGCGGTGATCGGCGTGCGCCTCGTCGGAGACGCCCTCGACCGCTCCGGGGTCGCGGCGTTCTACGCGATGCCCGCGGAGGGCGCCACCGGGGCGCCGGGCTCCCTGATCCGCTCCGAGCCCCTCGAGGGGGTCCCCTTCGACACCCGCGCCTGGCGGGTCATGTACTGGACCACCGATGTGCACGGCGAGATCGTGCCCGTCACCGGCACGGTGATCGTGCCGGTCGGCGCCTCCCCCGAGGCGGGCCGCACCGTGCTCGCCTGGGGTCACCCCACCACCGGCACCGCGCCCGACTGCGCGCCGTCCCGCGGCTTCGACCCCTTCATCGGCATCGAGGGCCTGCGCACGATGCTCGACCGCGGCTACACCGTGGTGGCCACCGACTACGTCGGCATGGGAACGACCGCGCCCGACTCCTACCTGGTCGGCGACACCGCGGGAAACAGCATGCTCGACGGCGTGCGGGCCGCGCAGGCCATCGCCGACGCCCAGGCGGGATCCGCCGTCATCCTCTGGGGGCATTCCCAGGGCGGCCAGGCCGCGCTCTTCGCCGCCCAGCGCGCGGCCGCGTACGCGCCGGAGCTCACCGTCGAGGCCGTGGCGGTCGCCGCCCCCGCAGCGGATCTCAGCGCGCTGATGGAGGCCCACCTGGGCGACGTATCTGGCGTCACGATCGGCTCCTACGCCTTCCAGGCCTTCGCCGGGGTCTACGCCGACCGCGGTGCCGAGCTCGACACGGTGCTCACCCCCGCGGCGCTGGCGATCCTTCCCGAGATGAACCGCCTCTGCCTGCTGAGCCATCTGAAGCAGCTGCACGAGATCGCGGCGCCCGCGGTCGGCGATTTCGCGGCGGCGGATCCGACGAAGACGGAGCCCTGGGCCTCCCTGCTGCGCGAGAACTCGGCGGGCGGAACCGCCTTCGACGCTCCGCTGTTCATCGCGCAGGGACTGGACGACCAGCTGGTGCTCCCCGACGACACCGCGCGCTTCGTCGAGCACGAACGGAGCATGGGTCTCGACGTCGACTACCACACCGTCGCCCTCGCCGACCACGGGACCATCGCCTATCTGGCGCTCCCCGCGCTGGACGCCTGGCTCGACGAGCGCCGGCTCTAGGCGGGGCGGGTCGTGTCGAGGTAGCGCGCCACCGCCGTCGGCACGTAGTCGCTGACGTCGCCGCCGAGGCTCGCCACCTGGCGCACGAGCGAGCTCGACACGTGCGCGTGGCCGGGCTCGGGCAGCAGGAACACCGTCTCGACATTCGCGAGGCTGCGGTTCATCAGCACCATCGGGGTCTCGTAGGCGATGTCGATCTGCGAGCGGATGCCCTTCACCAGCACGGTCGCGCCCACCTCGGTGCAGTAGTCGACGAGCAGCCCGACCGACCACGAGGCGATCGTGATGTTGGAGGGGATCGTCTCGTCCTCGTCGATCGCCTGCTGCAGCAGGTGCACGCGCTCCGAGATCGGCAGCATGGCGGTCTTGCCCGGGTTGTGCACGACCAGCACGTGCACCTCGTCGAAGATCGCGGCGGCGCGCCTGATGACGTCCAGGTGCCCGAGCGTCACAGGGTCGAAGGATCCGGGCACGACGGCGATGCTGCTCATGCCTCAAGCCTATTCGGTGACCTGCCGCCGAACTCGGATATTTCACGAATCTCGGACGGGTTCGGCAGTTCCGATCCGCGATGCACCAGATCTCCGAGACCCGCGACCCGGTCCCGGGCGCTACGACTTCGCGAGGTTCTCGAGATGCAGCCGATCGGCCTCGAGCTGGGCGGCGAGCCCCGGCGCGGTCTCGAGCAGCGGATCGCGCCCCAGCAACTCGGCCGCGACCTCCCTGGCGCGCACGATGAGCTCGCCGTGCTCGGCCACCCGCAGCAGCCGCAGGGTGGACCGGCCGCCCGACTGCGCGGTGCCGAGGATATCGCCCTCCCGGCGCAGTTCCAGATCCCTCTCCGCGAGCTCGAACCCGTCGCCCGTGGCGGCCACGGCCTCGATGCGCTCGCGCGCCACGCTGTCCTGCTCGGCGGTGGTGAGCAGCAGGCAGAGGCCGGGGTGTTCGCCGCGGCCCACCCGGCCGCGCAACTGGTGCAGCTGCGAGATGCCGAAGCGATCGGCGTCCCGCACGATCATGGTCGAGGCGTTCGGCACGTTGACGCCCACCTCGATGACGGTCGTGGCGACGAGCACGTCGATCTCGCCCGCGGTGAAGGCGCGCATCACGGCGTCCTTCTCGTCGGACTTCATGGCGCCCGTGAGCGCGGCGACGCGAACACCCGCGTAGTCGGGGCGGGCCACGAGCTCGGCGACGGTCTGCTCGACGCTCGCGAGCGGGGTCTGCGCGCCCGCGGTCTCGGCCTCTCCCGGCGCATCGAGATCGTCTGCGCCCTCCTCGCGCCGCCCCTCGGCGATCGCCGGGCAGACCACGTAGGCCTGCCGCCCGGCGGCGACCTCTTCCGCGGCCCGCAGCCACACCCGATCCGCCCACTTCGGACGCTCGAGCACGGGCACCGCGAAGGTCTCGATGCCCTGGCGGCCCGGCGGCAGCTCGCGGATCGTCGACACCTCGAGATCGCCGAAGGCCGTGAGCGCGACGGTGCGCGGAATCGGGGTGGCCGTCATCGCCAGGACATGCGGCTCCGCGCCCTTCTGCCGCAGCGCCTCCCGCTGATCGACTCCGAAGCGATGCTGCTCGTCGACGACGACGAGGCCGAGGTCGTAGAAGCTGACGTTCTCGCTCAGCAGCGCATGGGTGCCCACCGCGATGCGCGACGATCCGCTCGCGAGGCTCAGGAGCGCCCGGCGCTTCTCCGCCGCGGGCATCTTGCCGACGAGCAGCACGGGATTCAGCCGGGCGCAGAGCCCCGGCCCCAGCGCCTCCACGATGCTGCGGAAGTGCTGCGCGGCGAGCAGCTCGGTCGGAGCGAGCATGGCGCTCTGCCCTTCGCCTTCGGCGACCTGCAGCATCGCGCGCAGCGCGACGATCGTCTTGCCCGAGCCGACCTCGCCCTGCAGCAGGCGGTGCATCGGGTGCGGAGCGGCGAGCTCGGCGGCGATCGTGGCGCCTGCGGAGCGCTGATCGCCCGTGAGCTCGAAACCGAGCCCGGCGTCGAAGGCGTCGCGCAGGCCGCCCTCGCGCTCCGGGCGCGGGGTGCTCGGGGCGAGGCCCAGACGGCGGCGCCGATCGAGCAGGGCGAGCTGCAGCTCGAACGCCTCGCGGAAGCGCATGCCGTCGCGCGCGAGGCGCCAGTCGCTCGCGCGCTCGGGGCGGTGGATCGATTCGAGCGCCGGGCCGAGCGCCATGACGCCCTCGCTCTCGCGCAGCTGCCCGGGCAGCGGGTCGTCGACGGGGCCGAGGGCGTCGAGCGCCATCGCGACGGCCCGCTCGATCGTCCAGCTCGGCATCTTCGCGGAGGCCGGGTAGATGGGCACGGGGCGCTCCGCGAAGGCGCGGGCTGCGGCCTCGTCGAGCGCGGCGCCCCGTTCGGGGGGCACGGCGACCGCGGATCCTCCCCCGCGCCGCCCGATCCCGAGCCCTCCGCGTTCGTCGTCTGCGCCCTCGCCCTCGTCCGGCTCTCCGGCGTCGCGGGCCTCGAACAGCTCGTAGTCGGGGTGCTGCAGCTGCAACTGCCCCCGGTATTCGCTGACCTTGCCCGCGAAGATGCCGCGCACGCCGGGCTTCAGCTGCGCGGCGCGCCAGGGCTGGTTGAAGAAGGTGAGCTGCAGCGAGCCGTGACCGTCGGTGATGCGCACCTCGAGGAGCCTGCCGCCCCGCCGCTGCATGCTGCGCTCGCGCAGATCGAGCACCTGCGCCAGCACGGTGACGTGCTCGCCCACGGGCAGGCCGGTGAGCGGGGTCAACTCGCCGCGATTCGAGTAGCGCCGCGGGAAGTGCCACAGCAGATCGCGCACCGTGCGCATCTCGAAGGCCTTCTCGAGCGCCTGAGCCGTGCGCCCGCCCACGACGCCGTCGAGGCGGCTGTCGAGGGTCGCTGCGGTCATGCCTCCAGGCTAGCGGGCGCCGCCGACCGGTACGCTCGTGGGGTGACGAGAATCATCTCCGGCACCGCCGGATCGCTGCGGCTCGAGGTGCCGAAGACGGGCACCCGTCCGACGAGCGATCGCGTGCGCGAGGCGGTCTTCTCGACGCTCGGGTCGTGGGGCCTCGTCGACGGGGCGCGCGTGCTCGATCTCTACGCGGGCTCCGGCGCTCTCGGGCTCGAAGCCGCGAGCCGGGGGGCGAGCACCGTCGTTCTCGTCGAACGCCACGCACCCGCGGCGCAGGTGGCCGGGCGCAACGCGAAGACCGTGCGGGCCGCGTTCCCGCCCTCCGGCGCGCCGGGAATCGAAGTGGTGCGCGGATCGGTGCAGTCGTTCCTCGAGGGAGCGGATCCGGCCCGGCCCTGGGACGTGGCGTTCCTCGACCCGCCGTACGACCTCGCGGAGCACGAGCTCGCCGACAATCTCGTCGCGCTCGTGCCGCTGCTCGCGGAGGGCGCCGTCGTGATGGTCGAGCGCTCGAGCCGCAGCCCCGAGCCGGCGCGGCCGGCGGGTCTCGATCTCATCCGCGAGAAGCGCTACGGGGAGACGGCCCTGTGGTGGCTCGAGCGCGCCGGTGGGGCCGGGCTCGCTCAGCTGTAGAGGCCCATCGCGGTGAGTCCCGTCGTGAGGGCGAGCAGCACCGCGAGGAAGCCGAGGTTCACCGCCGAGAAGAGCCCCACGAAGGCCCAGGTCCGCCCGGGGCGCGCACGGCGGTAGTGCGCGAGGGCGATGAGACTCGCGAGCGACGCGACGAGGGTTCCCACCCCGCCGACGTTCACGCCGAGGAGCAGTTGCGGGTAGTCGTCCGTGAAGTGGGACAGCAGGATCGCGACGGGGACGTTCGAGATCAGCTGACTGAGCAGAGCGCTCGCGAGCAGCACCCCGCCGCCCAGCAGCCAGTGCACCGCTTCGCTCAGGGCGGAGATGCGCGCCAGGTTGCCGGCGAACACGAAGAAGGCCACGAAGGTGCCGAGCAGACTCCAGTCCAACCGTGCGAGCGCGCCGCGGTCGGTCACGATCAGCACGAGCGGCACCGCGACACCCGCCCAGACCGGCAGCACCCGCAGCACGAGCAGCAGGGTGAGCGCGAAGAGCACGAGGTACACGAGCACGAGGCGCGGCGAGAAGGCCAGATCGACCCGCGGGGCCTCGATCGGCGTGTTCGGCAGCAGCAGGCAGAGGCCGGTCATCAGCACGAGCGATACGAAGAACGGGATCGCCATGATGCCGACGAACTCGCCGCTCGGAATCGAGTAGAACGAGTGCAGGTACAGATTGTGCGGACTGCCGAATGGGGTGATCATGCCGCCGAGGTTCGCGCCGATGGCCATCATGACGAAGACGAAGGCGAGGTGACGAGTGCTACCGGTCGAGTCGAGCGCGACGAAGGCGATCGGCAGCATCGCGATGAGCGCCATGTCGTTCGTGAAGAGCGCCGACATCGCGGCGGTCGTGAGCACGAGGCCGAGTCCGAGTGCGCGCACGGTGCGCAGCGCGCGCACGATGCGCGTGGCGACCGCGACGAAGAAACGGGCGCGCTGCAGGGCTGTGATGGTGGCGAGCATGCAGAACAGCATGGTCAGGGTGTACGCATCGAAATAGCCGAGGTACGCCGCGTCGGGCGGCACCGCGAGCATCGAGGCCGTCGCGAGTGCGACCGCTACGACGAGCACCGCATTCTCCCGCGCCCGCGCCGCGGTCGCCCTCAGCATCGCGCTCACATTCGGAATTGTAGAGGCTGCCGCACCGGTCTCCAGGCGCGGGATTCGCTGGGCGCAGGAGCCGGTCCGATCCTCGGTCCCCATCGGCTCGGCACGGCCGCGAGGCGCCGGGCTCCGAGGAGCCCGACGCCTCGCTGGAGGTCGCCCGGGATCAGCGGGGCATGAAGGTGTACTTCGTCGAGAGGAACTCTTCGATGCCCTCGAATCCCCCCTCGCGGCCGAGGCCCGACTGCTTGACGCCGCCGAACGGCGCCGCGGCGTTCGAGGCGAGGCCCGAGTTCAGCGCCATCATGCCGGTCTCGAGCTTCTCGATCATGCGGTGTCCGCGGTGGATGTTCTCGGTGAACACGTAGCTCATCAGACCGTACTCGGTGTTGTTGGCGATCTCGACGGCCTCGTCCTCCGTCTTGAAGCGGATGATGCCGAGCACCGGGCCGAAGATCTCCTCGCGCATGATCGCCGACTGCGGGCTCAGATTGTCGATGACGGTCGGCTGGAAGAAGTTGCCGATGCCGTCGAGCGCCTGGCCGCCCGCCACGATGTTCGCACCCGTGTCGAGCGCGTCCTGCACGAGGCGCGCGGTGTTGACCACGGCCTTGTCGTCGACGAGGGCGCCGATGTCGTTGCCCTCTTCCGCACCGCGACCCACGGTCATCGCCGCGACCCGCTCGCCCACGCGGCGGGCGAACTCCTCGGCGACGGACTCGTGCACGATCATGCGGTTCGCCGCGGTGCAGGCCTGGCCGATGTTGCGGAACTTCGCGAGCAGCGCCCCGTCGACGGCGCGGTCGAGATCCGCGTCGTCGAAGACGATGAACGGCGCGTTGCCGCCGAGCTCCATCGAGGTGCGCAGCACGTTCTTCGCCGCGAGCCCCATGAGGGCCACGCCCACCGGCGTCGAGCCGGTGAAGCTCAGCTTGCGCAGGCGTGTGTCGCTCAGCAGCGCGCTCGACTGGGCGCTCGACTTCGAGGTCGGCACGACGTTCACGACGCCCGCGGGCACGCCCGCGTCCTGCAGCAGCTGCGCGAAGAAGATGGTGGTGAGCGGGGTCAGCGCCGCGGGCTTGATCACCACGGTGCAGCCGGCGGCCAGCGCCGGGGCGATCTTGCGGGTCGCCATCGCGAGCGGGAAGTTCCACGGCGTGATGAGGTAGGTCGGGCCCACCGGCAGGTGGGAGACCACGATGTTGCCGGTGCCCTCGGGGTTCTGACGGTAGTCGCCGCGCACGCGCACGGCCTCCTCCGAGAACCAGCGCAGGAACTCGGCGCCGTAGACGACCTCGCCGCGCGCCTCGGCGATCGGCTTGCCCATCTCGATGGCCATGAGCAGCGCGAACTGCTCCTTGCGCTCGATGAGCAGGTCGAAGGCGCGGCGCAGGATGTCCGAGCGCTCGCGCGTCGCGGTCGCCGCCCAGGCGTCCTGCGCGGCGACGGCCGCGTCGAGCGCGCGCACCGCGTCCTCGACCGTCGCGTCGGAGATGGTCTTCACGGTCTCGGCGGTCGCCGGATCCTGCACGTCGAAGGTCGCACCGGTCGCCGAGGGCTGCCAGGTGCCGCCGATGAAGAGGCCGGGCTGAACGCTGTCGAGCAGTTCCTGCTCGTGGGGCTTGAGTGCCATACGGCTGTTCCTCCTAGGGTGTAGTAGTGGTCAGTCTGGTGCTGTGGCACCAGCGCAGAACGCGGTCAGACGCATTGCGTCTGACTCTATGCGTTCTGCGCAATCGCGTCGGCGACCACCTGCAGGCCCTCGCGCAGCAGCTCGTCGCCGATGGAGAGCGGGGGCAGGAAGCGGATCACGTTGCCGTAGGTGCCGCAGGTGAGCACGAGCACGCCCTGGTCGGCGCAGTACTTCGCGATCGCGCCGGTGAGCGCCGCGTTCGGGGTCTTCGAGCCCGACTCGACGAGCTCGATGGCCGACATGCCGCCGCGGCCGCGCACGTCGCCGATGCGGTCGTCGCTCGCCTGCAGCCCCGTGAAGAAGTCGCGGATGATCGCGCCGATCTCGCGAGCGCGCTCGCCCAGGTCCTCGGCCTCGTAGGTCTCGATCGTCGCGAGCGCCGCGGCGCAGGCGATCGGGTTGCCCGTGTAGGTGCCGCCGAGACCCCCCGCGTGGGCGGAGTCCATGATCTCGGCGCGGCCGGTGACCGCCGACAGCGGAAGGCCGCCGGCGATGCCCTTCGCGGTCGTGACGAGATCGGGCACGACGCCCTCGTGATCGGCGGCGAACATGTCGCCCGTGCGCACGAAGCCCGTCTGCACCTCGTCGAGGATGAAGACGACGCCGTTCTCGTTGGCCCAGCGCTGGATGGCGGGCAGGAAGCCCGGCGCGGGATCGATGAAGCCGCCCTCGCCCTGGATGGGCTCGATGATGATCGCGGCCAGGTTCTTCGCCCCGACCTGCTTGTCGATCTGGGTGATGGCGCGCTCCGCCGCCTCTGCGCCGCTCAGGCCGTCGCGGAAGGGGTAGGAGCCCGGTACCCGGTAGATCTCGGGGGCGAAGGGGCCGAAGCCGTCCTTGTAGGGCATGTTCTTCGCGGTCATCGCCATCGTGAGGTTGGTGCGGCCGTGGTAGGCGTGGTCGAACACGACCACGGCGTTCTTGCCCGTGGCGTGACGGGCGATCTTGATCGCGTTCTCGACCGCCTCTGCGCCCGAGTTGAAGAGGGCCGAGCGCTTCTCGAAATCGCCCGGGGTCAGCTCGTTCAGCTTCTCGGAGACCGCGATGTAGCCCTCGTAGGGTGCGATCGTGAAGCAGGTGTGGGTGAACTGCTCGACCTGCTGCTTCACGGCCTCGACGACGCGCGGGGCCGAGTTGCCGACGCCGGTGACCGCGATGCCCGACCCGAAGTCGATGAGCGAGTTGCCGTCGGCGTCGACGATCACGCCGCCGCCCGCAGCGACCACGGCCACGGGGAGGGTCACGCCCACGCCCGCGGCGACCGCGGCGCTCTTGCGGGCCATGAGCTGCTGCGACTTCGGGCCGGGGATGGCGGTGACGAGGCTGCGCTGCTGCGGCAGCGAGGGGCCGCCGAGAGGGGTGTCGGTCATTGACTGCTCCTTACCGGGTGTGGTGCGGATGCGGGGGTCAGGCCGACTCTCCGCGTGATCCGCTCATCAGCCTAGGCCTCCCCGCCCCGGGCAGATCGTGCCATAATGTCGAATGATGGAAGCAACTTTCGCCAGAGTGGCACCGTTCCCGATCATCGAGCTCGATGCGCTGCTGCACGACTACCTGCTCGGCCTCGTGCTCATCGCCGGCGTCGAACGCGACACCGGCGCGCGCCCGGTGCAGTGGGTCCACTCGAGCGACCTGCTCGATCCCACCCCCTTCCTCACCCCGCGCACGGTGCTGCTGACGACCGGCGCGCAGTTCGGGGACGTACCCGCGACCGAGGCGGTCGACGCCTACGTGCGCAGGCTCGTGCAGGCCGGCACCACGGCGCTCGGCGTCGGCGTCGGGTTGCAGTGGGAGCGCATCCCTCCCCCGCTCATCGAAGCCTGCGACCGCCACCGTCTCCCCCTCTTCCGCGTACCCTACGACACCCCGTTCCTCGCCGTGGTCCGCACCGCGGCGCGGCTGCTCGACACCCGCACCGCCGAGGACTGGGGCCGCGAGCAGAGCGCTCCGCCCGGCCTCTACAGCCGACGGGAGCGGCTCGCCAACTCCGAGGCGGCGCTCCGGGTCGCGGTGCTGCAACTGCTGCTCGGCGGGCGGCGGGAGCTCGCCGAGCAGGTCGCCTCGCAGCTGCTGCCGCCGCTGCCCCGGGGGTCGATCGCGGTGCTGGGTTTCGCGGATCCGCCCCCTGCCGCCCTCGCTGCCGAGCTGGCGCCGCTCATCGCCGAGCAGCCCGGGGTGCTGTCGGCCTCCACCGGGGGCGTCACCACCGTGGTCGCCGAGGCCGGCTTCGTCTCGGGGCTGCGCCGCGTGCTCGCCCGGCATCGCGTGGCGGCCGGCGTGTCGGAGCGCGGATCGATGGACGAGCTGCCCGAGCTCATGGAGCAGGCGGAGCGCGCGGCAGAGCTCGCCGGACGGCAGGATCCGCCCGCCCCCCTCGACTACCGGCCGCAGATGCACGCCGGCGTGCTGCAACTGCTGCAGGGCAGCCCGGAGGCGGCCCGGCGCGCGCAGGGCCTGCTCGCGCCGCTCAGGCGGCACGACGAGCGCCACGGAGACCTGCTCGAGCAGAGCCTCGCGGCGTGGCTGCGCCACAACGGGCAGATCAGCCCGACGGCGGCCGAGCTGGGCGTGCACCGGCACACCCTGCGGGGGCGCGTGCAGACCGCTGCCGAGCTGCTGCAGCGCGATCTCGACGATCCCGACGCGCGCGCCGAGCTCTGGGCGGCGCTGCGACTCGCCCGGTGACGCCGCTACCCTCCGGGCAGTCGCACGGTGAAGGGATCCCAGCCGCGCGGTTCGAGCGGCCGGCCCGCCAGCAGGAGTCCGGGGCCCCGCCCCGCCGCGAGCACCGAGCCGATCCGCCGGAAGCCCTCCGGCGGATCGGTGTCCGCGGGAAAGGTCGCGAGCAGGCCGTGATCCTCTCCCCCGCGCAGCATCGCCTCGAGCGGCACCGCTTCGCCGCGCTGGCGCCCGAAGCCCTCCTCCAGCAGTTCCGTGTCGAGATCGATGCGCACACCGCTCGCGCGGGCGATGCGCGCAGCGTCGAGGGACAGGCCATCGGAGACGTCGAGCATCGCGGTCGCTCCGGCGAGCGAGGCGGCGGCACCGAGCCCGATCGGCGGGCGCGGCGCGAGC